>CAYVJM010000023.1:0-16396 GCA_964451695.1 uncultured Lentisphaerales bacterium
TGCCTGGGGTTCGCGCCGCTGCTCTGCGACACGCATGCCGAGGAGGACGACTGGAGCGAACTGCGGGCGCTGCTGGAATTCCAGAAGCCCGGCACGCGCGGCTATGGAATCACCAGCCGCGCGATGCTGCGCGTGCATCCCGACGGACGGACCGAGGCGATTGGCGGCGACGTTGTCTGCCTCGTGCGAACGGCGTTGCATCTGCCTCCGCGAGATGCATGATGCCCTGTCGGCGATGAGACGCACCCGGCGTATCTCTTCGCCGGCGATGCCAAGTCAACCCTTCCGTCGCCAGCCGGAATCAGTCCGAAGGTTCTCCCGCCGACTCATCCATGTTCCAGGAGCAGATCTTTTCGATATCATCGATCCGCTTCAGAAAGGCTTCAACAACGACCGGGTCAAACTGGCTTCCGCTGTTGTCCTTCAGTTCCGCCAGCGCCTCGGAGCGTCTCATTCCCTTTCGATAAGGGCGATCCGAGCGCATGGCGTCATAGGCGTCCACCACGGCGAAAATGCGGGCGCCCAGCGGGATTTGCTCGCCACGCAATCCCCTGGGGTAGCCGCTGCCGTCATACGCCTCGTGATGACAAAGCATCAACTCGGCCGCCTCCTTGAGATCGGGGCTGCTGCTGATCAAGTCATAACCCGTTTTCACATGCCCGCGCATCACGACCCGCTCCTCATCGGTCAACGGCCCCTGCTTGAGCAGGATGGCATCCGGAGTGCCGATCTTGCCGATGTCATGCAGGAGCGCTCCCTGGCGCATGTCCGCCAGTTGGCTATCGTCCATGCCGAAATCACGGGCCAGCAAACAGGTGATCTCCTGCACCCTGTGTGCATGGGCGGCCGTTTTCTGCTCTCGCGACTCCAGCATCGATGTCAAGGCATGGAGGGTGAAATCGAAAGCCTTGCGGATGCGTGTCAGCGCTCGGGTCAGTTCCCGGCTTTTCTGTTGGACCCGCGCTTCCAGGTTTTGCTGGTACTGGCGGTTTTCCGCCCTCAGGCGGTGATACTCCAGGGCCCGATTGAGAACCAGACACAGCATGGCGCTGCGGACGGGCTTCTGGAGAAAGTCATAGGCCCCGTGGCGCAGACTTTCAACGGCATTCTCAAGCGTGGCATCGCCGGTAATCACGATGTTCACCTGCAGGGGTGCTGTTTGGTGAAATTCCTTGATCAATTCCAGGCCGCTCTTGCCGCCAAGGTTCAAATCGACCAGGGCAACCTGGAATGCATCCGGAGTAGCGGTAACGGCGGCCAATGCGTCCGTTCCGTTCGTAAAGGCTTTTACGGTGAACCCTTTCGACAGCAGCATCTTTTCGAAAACCTGGACGATCATGGGGTCGTCGTCCACCAGCATGACACGCGGATTGGAAGACGGAGGGGGCGTGTCCGCGGGCGATATTTTGTCGTCCGGCGCTTGCCGCGGATCCCGTTTGGACCAAATCACGTAACGGTCCCGGCCGTTGTGCTTGGCGTCGTACATCGCTTCATCGGCCCGGGCCAGCAGCATTTCGCCGTCCACATCCATGCCATCGCCCAGGTTGACCCCGGCGGCACCTATAGAAATCGTGCAGTGCAAGGCGTGGGAATCATTGCAGAACACATGCTCCCGAACCAAATCGAGCAACCGCTGAGACGATGACTCCAGACCCTCGGGCGTGGCGTCCGGCAGGATGACAACCAATTCATCGCCGCCGTAGCGGACCAGCAGGTCTGAAGACCTGACAGCGCTGTGGACCAGCCCGCTGACTTCGCGCAGTACTTCGTCCCCGATCTTGTGCCCGTAAGTGTCATTGATGGATTTGTAATGATCAAGGTCGATCATCATGAGGCCGACATAATAACCGTGACGCCGGGCCATGCCCCAGATCGCCTTGAAGGCCTCATTCAAATGGTGGCGGTTGTAGCACCCGGTCAACTGGTCGTGCACCGCGACATTGCGGATACGGAAAAGGGCCATCAGCACGGTGGTCACGTGATTGGCGGCATTGTAGAGAAACAGCGTGTCGGACTCGCTGCAGTCGTATCCCACCGGGGGCACGACGGCCAGGATTCCGATCACGATTCCACCGTCAATCAAGGGAAAGGCCACCGCGTTATCAAATGCGGAAATGCCGTCGGGTGATATCTGCTCCTCTGGAACCCGCAGTTCCAGCTCTGGCGGAATTTCTGTCCCGGAAAGCTTGCGGTACCGTTCACGAATCAGAGCTTCAAGCTGTGCAAGATAGGCGGGTGCGATCTTGTTCCGGGCGGAGACTGCAAGAATGGACGGACCGTCCGCCACCGGCAAACACATGATGGCCGTCGCGACGGATGGCAAGGCCTTTGCCAGCTTCAGCGATAGCTGTTCCAGCGCCTGTTCCAGGCTGATGGCTTCAATCGCCGAACGGGTGCTTTCACCGAGCAGGCTGAGTTGGTAGCGCAGTTGCGTGATGGATACATCTTTACCTCTGTCGACGAGTTCGCGCATCCTGTCCGCCTCTGCAAACACGGCCGACTGAAGATCAGCTACCGAGAACGGTTTCTCCAGAATGGCATTCACCCCCAGCGCCGCGGCCCTGGAGTACCGGTTCTGGTCCAGGGAGCCGCTGATGATGACGACACCCATCCAGGGCCAGATTTTCCGGACTTCGTCCAGAAAGGTGATGCCGTCCATCGGCGCCATCGTGAGGTCTGAAACCACCACGTCAAAATGATGGTTGAAAAGAAGCTGGAGACCTTCCCCGCCTTCGCAAGCGGTCATGACTTCACAACCGACGCTACTGAGAAACGTCTCGAGCGTTAGGCGCAGACCGACGTCGTCGTCAACGACCAGAACCCTGAACGGGGGCGCCTCACCGGCACCGTCCGATGAAGGCACGGATGTTGACGTGTCTGCAAGTGGGTTTGTCACGAGGAGCTTCTCTGACGTGGATTTCGCTTCTGGGGCAGTTCCGAATCGGGATGCAGCCACTCACAGGCATTAACGCTGGTTGACGACCGCCACCCCTTCGCGCCCTCCCTGGTCCCGGACATGCACCACGTTCTGTCCGTGAAGTCCGTTGCTTTGATAGACGGCGCTGTTGCCTCCGCTGGACTGGATTGCCCCCAATCCCGGATTCTGGACCCGCCATACCAGCGGTTGCAGCAGTTCCTCGGCGCGATCATCCGTGGCCTCGGGATCGACGTTGGCCAGTTCCGCCGTGAACAGCACGGACCCGGTTTCCGTCAATTCCACCTCGTCCGGCGTCAGGGTGATGGCCATGTGAGTTTCCGCATCTTCGCAGCCTCCCGCCAGCAGCGCAACCGCCAGCGCCGTGGCTAGACAGATCCATCGGCTTTTGGATTGTGTTCTCTTCATGGTGGCTGGTCTCCTTTTCGTGATCCCGTTGTCGTCAGTATTGAACCTGGCTGCCGCTTACCACGGCATAGTTTTCCACCCGCATGGCGAAATCGTCGTAAAACTTTTTATTGGCTCCGGTCAAGTCATAAAGCACGTGAACGCCGATTTCGTCGGGGCGCAAGAGGTTGAAATCGCCGGTAACAAAAAGTCCGTTCCGGATCTCGCTCTGGCCGTTCTCCCATTGTATCGGAGCCGGGAAAGTCCCGGTGTCCTCCTGCCAGACCATGTCATCCCGGCTGCTCCAGAGCGGATAGCCTCCCAGGCCCTGAATATAGGCGCGCATGACATTCTCTCGCGAGCCGCCGGCGTTGAACTGCTCCTTGAGCTGCAGCAGCAGGGTGGAGTAATTGCGTAATTCCTCGTGGCCGTTGCGAATCTCGATGACCGGATCATCCGGAGTCAGCGTGCGCTGGGCGATGAGTTCCATTGTGCTGACCGGCCCTTGGCGGGACCAGAGCAAGAGATGGACTTGATCTCCGCGCAACGCTTGGAACGCCGGCGGCAGACTTGCCACCCAGGACGGTGTTTGCCCAGGGGCCGTGCCGGCCAGCGACCGGAAATAGGACAGGCCGTAACTGTGGCTGGTGTCCGCTTGCACGCGGAACGACAGCCCCAGCAGGTAGTGCTTGCTGTAGGCGGTCTGCTGACCGGTGTCAAACGGGCTGATTTTGACCTGCAGGTCATAATTCAACAGGCCACCGCTGTATGCCCACACCTGTGCCAGGTCAAGATCCGGTTTGTCCTGCCAGTTCAGGAAGATCGCACCTTCCTCGCCCTTGAGATCCAGCGCCGCCTGACCTCCGGAGGGCCCCGTGGTCCGGATGGTCGGGTCGACATTCTCGGCCGACCAGGTCTCGGAGTCAAACTGACCGTCATTGTCCAGGTCAAACCCCAGGGGCAGCACGTCGCCCTCGGGATTCTCGCTGATCACGAAATGCAGACGGCGTTGCGCTTCCAAGTGGGTCCCCGGGTTGGCCGTCCCGATGGAGGTCACAACGACTCGGCCGTTCTCTTCCGTGGTCTGCACGCTGAACCTATCGCCGTTGGCCAGAGTGAACGTCCCCGATGGCAACAGGGTTTTGTCGTTCATGCGCACGGACCGGACATAGGCCCCCCCGGATTCCGCCAGATAATAGGCACGGATGGAATGTCCGGTATGCAACCGCTGATAGCGGGCGCTGGTCGCCATGGCCAGCAAAGCGGCTCCGAGGGAGGCCAGGGCCATGAGCCCTAGGACCAGGGGCACAAGCAACGATCCTCCTCGGGTGTCGTGGATTGTTTCTGTCTTCATACGGTCACCTGTTCGGCAAATTGCGCGGTCTCACGCGCGTCGTATAGGGGTCGACGCCGGATTCGACGTCGAGAGTGATTTCGACCAGCCGCATCGCGGAGGTCCAGGTGTCCCCGGGTGCCCCGGCCGCCGAGGCATAGTAACGCAGCCGGAACTGTTCCACTCCGTCCAACAGGGGCACGGTATTCAACGCCAGGACCGTGCCGGACCCTTCCCAGGCCAGGGTCCGGCGGTGCGGGGTCCCGACAGGGTCCAGGAAATCGTAGGTGATGGACGTCTGGGAGGCGGCCACCACGTTGGTGATGGTGGTCATTTCCCGTACAACCCGTTCTAGGGCCAGGTTGGTTTTCTGGGCAAGATCGGAATTCTGTCGAACCTGGAAGAACCCTTCCACCAGGGGCAGCAGGGCGATCGTGGAGGCCAGTACCAGAACACCAGTCAGCAAAATAACGGCGATGACCTCGATGAGGGTGAATGCATTTTTCATAGCGGTTCCGTAAACAGCCGGGTTGCCGATTCTCCCAGCGAATTCTCCAGGCGGATCTTGAGCAGGCCCGTCTCGGCTCCCGCTTCGGATTCGGCAGCCCCGGTAAACTCAACGTAGCGTTTCTCGACCAAGCGAACACCGTCGCTCAGATAACTGCCTTCCGGACCGACCTGATTGTACAGGTCCCCCAGACTCCCAGTATGTCCGGCCAGCAGATTCTCCATAGCCGTCTGCAGTTCAAGTGCGGCATGCAACTGGACCCCGGGTTCATGGCTGCGCAGAAAAACCTCCCCCAGAAAGGGAATCACCGCGGCCATGGCCAGTGCCGCCACCACGATGGTGACGATCAGTTCAATCAGGGTGAAACCGGTATTGCGCCTCGCGGCGCTCTTCGTTCTCATGGTATCAATCCCGTAAAGCCGGTAACGTTGACTTGTTGCGAGAAATCCCCGTCCGTCAGAACGATGGTGTAGTCCTGCCCGGGATCTCCCCATTCGTTGAAGGCGATCACGCCCGTTCCCTGAACGATGCTCACGCCCTCGGCAAGCTGCCTCTCGGGAGCCGGAGCATCGGGCAGGTTGATCGGGGAAGGCTGTCCGTTGCGCAGCAGCCCATAGGAATCCGAAGTGATCAGAACGCTCCAATTCGCCGTGTTGTTGGCCATGGCCAGGGATTGCAGAAAACGCAGATGAGTCCGCAGCAAGCCGGCTTCGGCAACCACGGCGGCATGGGTCTCCCGGGCGCCAACCATCACGAAAACAGCCAGAATTGAAATAATGACCAGTACGGCGACCGCTTCGATCAACGTGAAACCGCCTTGACCTGTCGGCCCGTGCAATCCCTGCCTGGCTGTTCGCTTTTTCATGATCGGGTGCGCTCCTCCGGCGGACCCGCCCCGATGGACGGGGCCGGTCCGCCTGATGGTGCTTGCTATGGCGTCGACCACAATCGGGTCAATGTCATGGTGGCATCATCCGTTTCCGCAGCCGTGACATTCACGCCATCCGCCGCGGCGGCGAAGGTGAAGGTATAGTCCGCGCTCTCGGGGGGATCCGCACTGGCGGCCGTGGCCACGGCCGCAGCCGTCGGTTCCTGTCCGGTTTGCAGCGCCAGACGCCCGTAGGTCAGGGACGCGTGAGACAAGCCCGCCGCCACGGCGCCTTCCAGCGCCCGGGTCCGGGCTTCGTCGATCAGGCTGAGATATCGTGGAATGGCGACCGCCGCCAGTACCGCGAGAATCACCAGCACGGCGATGACTTCAATCAGGGTAAAACCTGATTTCGATGTGTGTAGCTGTGGTTTTGTCTGCATTTTGATCGTGTGCCTGTCGCACACCCTCCTGTTTTCCCTTTGACAAACGTTGCGAACTCCTTTGACTAGCCAGCCTGTGACTAGGCTCGTTTTCCCACTGCCTAAACCGTGCCAGAGAGCGTTCCGGGATTGTTTATTGTGGATTTTCGTCGCTGATTCCGCGACTTGTTCCTGCTAGGCGCTTCATCCCGGCTTCGCGTCCATCATATTTTGCGGCTCCGGACAACAATGCGTGATGCTCGACCGGGATTAGTCTGCCTTGTGTTCCCGGAACGCGGTCACATCGATGTGATGTTTTGCAATGCGATGCCACAGACTGCGTTCCTTGATTCCCAGCAATTCAGCCGCTCGCACCTGGATTCCATCGGTTCGGCTCAGGGCCTCCAGGATCATGCCTTTTTCCAGCGCGTCCAATTGCTGGTCCAGCGTGCGTTTTTCCATGCTGATCCCGGGAGCCGTCGCTCCTGCCCAGCCGCTCTTGACGCCGCCCTGCGCCACCCCCAGATGACGGGGCTCGATGGTCCCATCCGCCAGGGCGGCGGCGGCCTCGATGGTATTGCGCAGTTCCCGGACATTCCCGGGCCAATCGTGTGCGACCAGGGCGGCCAGCGCCATGGGGGCGATCGTCGTTCCCGGCTTGATCTGGTGAAGCAGGTGCATGGCCAGCAGGGGGATGTCTTCACTGCGTTCACGCAGTGGAGGAAGACGGATGGAGACGACGTTGATTCGGAAATACAAATCCTCGCGGAATTTTCCTTCGGCGACCATGCGCTGAAGATCGCGATTGGTGGCGGCAACCACGCGGATGTCGATGGGAATCGGCTGGTTCGCCCCAACCCGTTCGATTTCACGCTCTTGCAGGGCACGCAGGATCTTGGCCTGGGTCAACATGGGCATGTCGCCGATCTCATCCAGCAGCACCGTGCCTCCGGCCGCGGCCTCGAACTTGCCGGTATGACGGGCGTAGGCCCCGGTGAAGGCGCCTTTTTCATAACCGAACAACTCGCTTTCGAGCAGGCCTTCAGGAATCCCGGCGCAATTGATGGCCACGAACGGATGCGCGGCGCGTCGGCTGCGCGCATGAATCGCCCTGGCCACGAGTTCCTTCCCGGTTCCGCTTTCGCCCTGCAGGAGCACCGTCGAATCCGTGGGCGCAATCTTCAGGACCACGCCCAACAGAGCGCGCATGCTGGGAGACGGAGCGACAATTTCAGGGAACAGGGCGTGGGCCTCGACATTGCTCAGCACCTCCGTAACTCGGTCCAGCGTCTGGGCGAATGGGCTGAAGTCCTCCGCAGTTCTGCGGACGGTCCGAACCTCGGGTTCGGGTTCCGGCATCATGGTGTTGGCCTGATCGACAAACTTCTCGACCGGTTTGAGCAAAAGGCGGACGATCAGCACACCGGTCAGAAACGCGGTGCCGGCCAGGATGGCTCCCGCGGCATAAGGTAGCCAACTCCGGCTCCTGAACACATCCGGTGGGTTCAGAATGATCTGATAGGTCACCAAGGCAGCCAAGGCCGTGAACCCGGCAAAGATGACGGGCACCAGCAGGTAGCACTGGACTTTGTCGGACGTATTGATCATTCCGCATGAGTCACAATTCGCGCCATGTCCCACATGGGCAGGTACACGGCCAAGGCAAAAAAGCCGACCATGATGGCCAGCATGGCAATCAAAGCCGGCCCAAGGGCCGTGGTCAGACGTCGGGTGGCATACTCGACTTCCGCATCGTAATGCAGCGAGATCTCCTTCAGCATCTCCTCCAGGTTTCCGGCTTCCTCGCCGATGGCCATCATGTTGACCACCATCGGAGTGAAAAACCGGGCGGACATCAGCGGACGCGCAATCCCGTGTCCCGACTCCAGTTGGGTCTGGACCTGCAGCAGTTCGCGCCCGATGGCACGATTGCCGATGGTATCGCAAAGAATATGAAGCGAATCCAGGATGCCGACCCCGGCCGCCTGCAATATCGAAAATACGCTGGCGAATCGCGACAGGGCCGCCTTGTTCATCAAGGGCCCGATCAAGGGGGTTTTCAAGTACAGCAGATCGCGCAGATAACGTCCGCGTGTCGTGCGCACCAGGAGACCGATCAACACGATGCCCGCAAACAGCCCCACCACGATCCAGCCCCATTGATCGCGGAAGATGTGGCTTAAGGCCAGACAGACCTGGGTCGGCGCCGGCAGCACGATGTGGGAACGTTCATACACCGCGGCGAAACGCGGAATCACCAAGGTGATCAAAACCGCGAAGGCCAGGAGCAACGTGATCAGGACGATGATGGGATATTGAATGACGGCGCGCACATCGGACTTGACCTTGTACTCGTGCGTGATCACGTAAATCAGCCGTTGCAGGATCTGAGGCAGGGCGCCACTGGTCTCGCCCGCCAGGACCATGCTGCAATACAGGGGAGTAAAAACATCGGGATAGCGCATCAGCGCCCGGTGCAGGCTCGACCCGCTGCGCACATCGGAAGATATTTCGCTGCAGATTTCCTTGAGTCGCGGGTTTTCCGTCTGGTTTTCGAGGATTTCGAAAACCCGCATCATCGGGATGCCCGCCCGCAGCATGGTGGACAGTTGCTTGGTAAACAGAATCAACGCCTCCGGGTGCACCGAGCGCCTGCGTGCCAGCCAGGCATTGAATCCGCCCCCGCCGACGCCGGACACGTCGGGTTTCAGTTCGAGCAGGGTCAAGCCCCTCGCCGCAACCCATTCATTGGCATGATCCGGCGATCCCGCGTCCACTTTGCCGACGACCGACCCGCCAGCGGCGTTCACTGCCTTGTATACATAGCGTGTCATGGCACACCTCCGGTTTATAGACTGACGACGGAGACGGCTTCCTCCGGTGTGGTCAGCCCTTGTCTCAGTTTTTCCGCGGCGTCTTCCTTGAGCCTGCGCAGGTGACCGTTTGCGCAAGCCTCGTGGTTGATTTCCAAGGTTGTGCTCCGCCTGGCAATCAGGGGCTTGACAAGGTCGTCAACCAACAGCACCTCGAAGATTCCGATACGTCCCTTGTAGCCCGTGTGAAGGCAGCGCGCACACCCCGTTGCCCTCATCAGTTCGATGGATCCGTCCGAAGGCAGACCCCAGAATCGCAGCATCTCCTCGGTCGGCTGGAACGCTTGTCCGCAATACCGGCAGACCCTCCGCACGAGTCTCTGGGCAAAAGTAAGCAATAGCACCGAAGAGACGATGAACGGCTCGATCCCCATGTCGAGCAGGCGCGTGATGGCCCCGGCGGCGTCGTTGGTGTGCACGGTGCTGAAAACCCGATGCCCGGTCAACGCGGCCTGGGTTGCGATCTGCGCCGTCTCGGAATCGCGGATCTCCCCCACCATGATGACGTCCGGATCCTGGCGCAGGATCGCCCGAAGGCCGGATGCGAACGTCATCCCCGCTCGGACATTCAACTGGAGCTGACGGATTTTGGGTATCCGGTACTCTACGGGATCCTCGACCGTGATGATGTTGATGTCCGGCTTGTTGAGTTCCTGCAACATGGCGTAGAGCGAGGTGGTTTTGCCGCAGCCCGTGGGACCCGTGCTGAGAATCATGCCGTAGGGTTGATCCAGGACCGAGCTCAATAAACGCCGATCCTGCTCATCCATGCCCAGGTCCATCAGGGTATACTTGAAGGCGCTCATGTCCAGCAGGCGCAGGACTACGTTCTCGCCGTGGGTCGTGGGAATGGTGGACACCCGGATGTTGATCTCCCGATTGTCGATCCGAACGGTCATGCGCCCGTCCTGGGGAATGCGCGACACGGCAATGTCCATCTGCGCCAGAATCTTGATGCGCGACACGATGGAAAGGTGCAGCGCCTTGGCAGGCGCCGGCACCTCCCTCAACTTGCCGTCAATCCGGAAACGCAACTGGACGTGATTGACTTCGGGGCTGATGTGGATGTCGCTGGCGCCTTCGCGGACGGCCTGGGCGATAATCCAGTTCACCATGCGCACCACGGGCGCTTCCTCGGCCATGTTCAGCAACGAGCCGACTTCAACATCCTCAACCACGCTCATTTCCACGTCGGAGGTTTCCGCGCCCGCGGCCTCCGAATCGTTGACGGTCTCCAGCATGCTGTCGAGCCCGGCAAAACTGCCGTAGAGGCTGCTGACCAGTTGGTTCTGTTCTCTTGTCGTGCAGATGACCGGATCCACCTCGCACTGGGTGAGCTGTTCCACCATGTCGGAAGCATCCAGGTCGGTGGGATCGCACATCCCCAGATGCAAGATGTGGTTCTGGCGACGCAAGGGCACGACATTGTACTTCTGGGCGAATTCCAGCGGAAGCAGGCGGGCCAGATCCATGTCCAGTGGATAATTCTCGGCCTGGTAGCGCTTGAGGCGCAACTGCCGACTCAGGGTTTCCACAACCTGTTCCTCGCTGACCAGTCCCAGCCTAGAAAGCACCTGGCCGATTTTAAGGTCGCCCTGACGATGCGCCTGCAGGACCTGTTCAAGCTGCTCCGTGCTCAACAGGCCGGCTTCGACCAGCAGTTCGCCCAGTCTGGGTCGTGTTGTCATGCCTTACTGCCCTTGGCCGAGAATCGTCGGCGTGATGAAAATCAGGGTGTCGTCAAACTTGGACGCCGTATTCGTGTTGCGGAACAGATGCCCCAGCAGCGGAAGGTCCATCAGCACCGGGATGCCGTTTCGCACGTCGCTGCTGCTTTCCTGGGACAACCCCCCGATGACAACCGTCTGGCCGTTGCGCAACATCACGGTGGTGCTGGCATGTTTGGTATTCACGGGGAATTCGTTGTTGGTCTGCGGACGGGTTTCGTCAAACGAATCCTTGTTGGCGACGATTTCCACCCTCAGACCGCCCTCGTCCACCACGTGCGGCGTCACTTCCAGCAGCAATACGGCTTTCTTCCACTCCAGCGAAACATCCAGGATGTTGCCGGTTCCGGTGGTGACCCGGTAGGCGCGTTCTTCGCCGCTCTCAATCACGGCCTTCTCGTTGTCCAGGGTGGTAATGGAAGGGCTCGACAGGATTTTAATCTGTCCGGACCGTTGCAAAGCACTCAACTGCATGCTCAGCAATTCGGAACCGCCGAACTTTTCCGACAGGAATCCCAGCGAGAAGCCGGCCTGCGGATCCAGGCCCTGGGCGAACTGAGCCGGAAAGTCGGAGACAAACCCACCGTCGGTCAGTCCGGCGCCGCCCGCCGTCAGCATCCGATTGCCCTGTATCGTGGCATACTGGCCACCCCACTGCACCCCCAGTTGCCGGGCCGTGTCGCGGGTGGCCTCCACGATCCGAGCCTCGATGTGCACCTGCGGCTTGGGACGGTCCAGTTGCTGCATCAGGGTCTGCGCCTTTTGCAGATCCTCCCGGGGCGCATGCAGGATGATGGCGTTGTTCTCCTCGTCCACGCTGACGTAGACGCGCTGCCCCGGCACGGCGTCCCGCACCGCACCGAACGACCCTCCCAGCAGAGCGGCCAGGATGTCGCCCAGGGGCTTGGCGCGGGCATATCGCACCTGGTGAACCTGCATGACCAGGGGTTCGACCTGCCTGACTTCGGCCTTGACTTTCTCCCGTTCCGCACGCGCGTTCTCCATGGCCAATTCCTTCTGGAGGTCATCCAGCGTCAGCACCCGGAGAACATCGCCTTCCCAGACATAGGTAAGCCCGGCCGAAGCAATCACCCCGCGAAAGGCCTGGTCCCAGGGAACATCCTGGAACGAGAAGCTGATCTCTCCCTTGACGCTGGGGCTGACCAGAATGTTGACGCCCGCGGCGCGGGCCATGGCCCGTAAAACCGTGGCCACATCCGTAACACCGGCCAAGTCAAGATCGCTGATGGTTTGCGACGGCAGCGCTTTCGTCTCCGGGGCCTTCACCCCCGGCCCGCCGTCAGGCGGGGTCTCCCGCACGGGCGCCGACGACTCCACCACGGATACATGGTTGGATGCCGGAAACGGCCAGGCATTCCGGTCGCCTTCCCAGGATGTCATGACCGATTCCCGAAAGGCGGACGGCGCGGTCGAGCACCCGGCCAGGCACAACAGAACCGACAGGATCAATGAACTGTTGCCAGGCGAGTTGAAGCTCATGTTGACCTTCATTGTTTTTCTCCTTTGTTCTGGAACACTTTTCGGGCGATGGACAATCGACGCATCCCACCATTGGAAATCAGCACGACTTGGTCGGCTGCAATGGATTCGACCATCAGATCACTGCCTTTCAAGGCCTCCGATTCTCTGTATTCGTGGCCGTTGATGATGGCAATGCGCACGTCACCAATATGCACATACCCTGTATACTGGATGACTTGCTGTTGCGCGTTCGGTTCCGAAGATGAAGCGGATCTTTCCAGCAAGGGACTATCCGGCCAGTCGCCGGCCACCGTTTCCAATATCAGTCGGGTATCGGGAGACAGTTGCGCGGAATCCAGGCGTTGGCGAATCCCTGCGGCGTAGGCCACGGCATTGGACGCGGAACTGGATTCGACTTTCCGCGCTCCCGGGGGCCCCTCGGGTGGCCGCTTCAGGAACAGAGTCCCAGCGTAAATCACGGCCACAATCATCATTCCAATCAGCCAGCGTTCCCTTGTTTTCATGGCAGTCCATCCTTACCCGCAGGTTGTTTTTTCACGGACTCAGAGCCAGCAGGGTTGTCAGCAACAGGGCTTCATGCAGCTCTTCCCGTCGCACTTCCACGTTCCTGATCGCCATTGCCGATGGCAACCCGGCCACGGCCAGCAGAAACGGCTTGATTCCCTCATAAGGCCCCGTCACCTGCAAATCCACCTGCAGGCGGCGTTGCCCTTGGACATCCGTAACCACATGAGGGCGTATCGACGCCAGTTCCATGTCGTGGTCCGAAGCCATTCGCGAGAACAAGTCGGGCACGGCCATGACATCCGCCAACGACAGGGCGGCCTCCGAACGGCGGGGCAAAGCGTCCCACGCCGTCTCCGCGGCAGCCCTGCTCACATCCACGTACAACGGATACAGCGTCTCCACCTCGGCGAGCCGGTTGCGCAGTTGCTCCGACCTCCGTTGCAACCCCAGGCACTCGCGCAAGGGCACGCTCAGCCCCGCAAGCGCCAGGAGAAACACCACCGCTACCGCCAGTCCGGCCCAAACGGCGTCCTTGATGTTTTCAAATCCCGCAAAGCTTGTGTTCATGTCGATCTCCCTCGTTCACTTGACGGGCCTCGCCACGCCGGTTCCCGGGGTTGTGGATTCCCCGCACTCAAACTGCATTTCGAACTGCAGCGCCGCTTCGCCCAGGTCTTCCAACGGAGACTCCCGCAACACCGTGACCTCGGAGAAAAGGTCCGTGTCTTCCACCTGCATGATATAAGAAGCCAGTCTGGATTCCTGGGTCTCCTGCATCCCGCGCACCCGTCCTGACAGACGCACCTTCACGTTCCGGGCGCTCTCGGTTCCGGTCTCGATGATTCCGTCAACGGGCGTGATGCTCACGGTGGTTAGGCGGATGTCCGCGGGAGTGACGTCGGCGATGCGGGTCAACACGGCAATCGGAAAACACCTTTCGGACAGGGATCGCCATTGCCGGTTCCGCTCCAGCAGTTCGTTCAGGATTCGGTCGATTGAATCGCGGTTCAAATCCGGCTGATACCGCTCGAGACGCGCGTTGAGCAAATGGATTTCCCGCTCCATGATCTGTCGCCACGTCGTCATCAGGCCGTACCCGCTCAACAACAACAGCAAGCCAGCCGCAACCACGCCCAGCCCCCAAAGGCGCGACCTTCTGGAGCGCTGTTCCCGGTCTCGCGAAACATAGGTGTGAAGCAGGTTGGGGGTGTGTCGCGTGTCCGACAGGGCCACCCCAACCGCCAGCGCCAGCAAGGCCGCTTCCCCCGGCGCCGCCGGCGACGGCACCCCCGGGGCAAGCCTGGACGAAGTGAGCACGTCCGCCGGCCAGACCGGCGCCCCCCACTGCGCTTCCATGTCCGTGAGCAGCCCCGGCAGGGAAGCCAGCGTTCCCATGATGTAAATCCCCTTGATCTCTTCCGGGTCGCGCCCGATCCGGAAGGCGGCGATGGAACGCTCGACCTGCTGTGTCAGGCGCTCGAGCGCCTGGCCGACGGCTTTTTTCAGGGCCGACAGTGCTTCCCCTTCGGCGGTGTGCAACCGGACAAACGCCTCTCTCGGTGACCACTCGGGGTGGACTTCGCGCAAGGCATCCAGGAGGGCGCGCATCCCGGTCATGAAGACACGACTCAAGACGACCCGTCCGGACGCGATGATCTGCACCGCGGAAGCTTCTTCTCCAACATACAGGCTCAACACCGTCCTGGTGCTGTCCAACCAGCGCGCACGGAACAGGTTGCGCATGGCAAAATGGGGGATGATCATCCCGTCCAGACGGTATCCCGTCCGGGCGAACAGTTCCCGAAACGCGTTGACATCCTCATTCAGCGCCGTATAGGCCGTTACGTCCACGGTGCGCACGGCCCCGTCCAGGTGTGTGCCCTCAGCGCCATAGTCGAACACCGTTGCCGCGGCATCGAACGGGTTTTCCTTGCGAAAGGACCAGTAGACCAGACGGGATAGACGGGACGAACGGGATCGGGGAACACTGAAGAATCTGAGCTGGATGCTGGGCAGACAACCCAGCATCCAAATGCGAGCCTGGCGGATGGCGGGATCGAAATCCGCCAGGGCCCTTTTTAGAAAATCCTCGAACCCGGGCGCTCGGGGATGCATGCCCGGGGGATAGGGCAGGTTCATCCACCCCCGAACTCGGTGATGCTTGATCGCGACCAGATGCAGGCATTCCGGGTCGAAATGCACCCCTATAGTCAACTCCCCCCGACGACCTGGATCATCCAATTCCGCCTTGTCGTTATTCATGATGCCCTCCCCGATATCCGACCGGAAAACGCCAGCCGGCGTCTATGCAGTTCTTCAGGAATCTTAGGGGCTATTCAGCTTGAGCGCCGTTTCGCGGACTTTCTGCTCGTAAAGCAGCGACTTCTGAAGGTCTCCAGTGGCGGCATAAAACCGGGCCAGAGACTCTAGCACTACGGTTTTCTTGACACTCGACGCATCCGGGTTGTTTTCCAGCAGCCCATCCGCGCGCAACAACAGTTTTTCGGCTTCTCCATCGTTCTTCCTGGACATTTGCATCAATCCCAGGTTGTGCAGCGCCGCCGCCATTCCAGAAGCATTCTCGGCGTTGCCTTCTTCATAAATATGGATGGCACGGCGATAAAGCGACTCCGCTTCCTCCTCGCGGCCTAAAGCGCGCAAAACGCTCGCGCACCCATTCAAGGCCACCGCCAGACGGGGATGTTCCCCTCCGAGGGAGGATTCCAGCAACTTCACCGATTCGCGGTATAAAGACGCCGTCTCCTCCAGATCGCCCAGCCGCCAGCGTAGATCGGCAAGATGCTGGGTGAGGGTCCCTCGCTCGGACAGATATCCATCGGGAGCTTGCTCAAGGACAAACAGCGCGCGTCGGAACAAAGGCTCCGCTTCGGCCAGTCGGCCTTCCGCAACCATCAGCAACGCGACATCGTTCAACGACCAGGCCAGCGCCGGGTTCAAGGGATTGGTCAGCTCTTCACGCATGACCTCGAACCTTCGAACGGCGGCTTCATCCCGTCCGATACAGGTTGCGGACTTCATGCTGCCACTGCCGCTGTTGTGCCATGCGCGCTTGTTCCGCTTGCGCAAGGGAATGGCTCAACCGGTCGACTTCCTGCTGCTGTTGCCGCAAATCGTCGTCAAGTGCCAGGTTGTGTTGGCCAAGTTTCGCGATTTCCCTTTGCTGCAGCTCCCGCCGGGCGTCGAGTTCCGTGAACGCGCGTTGCTTGGCCTCCAACTCCTGCTGGAGCCGGTCACGGTCCTGCCGCAACCGGTCGTGCTCCTGGTGCAACTGATCGTACACCTGCCGCAAAGCCACTGCCTGTCGTGCCGCTT
>CAYVJM010000024.1:0-16294 GCA_964451695.1 uncultured Lentisphaerales bacterium
GCAGCAGCGCTACGACATCGCCCTCGTCAAGACCGTGAAGCCCTCGTGCTTCCATCCGCGGCCCGAGGTCGTCTCCGCCGTGGTCAAGCTCGTGCGGCACGAGCGCTTCCCGCTCGACGCCGCGGCGCGGGCGGCGCTGCAGGCGCTGACGAAGGCGGCGTTCCTGCACCGCCGCAAGCAGCTCGCGGCGAGCCTGCGCGACGCGCCTGGCGGACTCGCGCGGGAGGCCGCGTTCACGCGGCGCGCGCTGGCGGCGTGCGGCGCGTCGGAGACGGCGCGGGCCGAGGAGCTTTCCGTGGCGCAGTGGATCGATCTTTCGGCGGCCTGGCATGGCATTGCGCTGGACAGGCGGGAGGTCGGCGCGGTAGACTCTGGCGTCGATGGCGGCGTTCGCCAATCAAGCGTGTGAACTGGAGCAGAAGAGGACGAGCATGAAAGTACGCAAGGCGGTGATTCCGGCCGCGGGGTTCGGGACGCGGTTTCTCCCGGCGACGAAGTCGCAGCCGAAGGAGATGCTGACGGTCGTCGACACCCCGGTCATCCAGTACGTGGTCGAGGAGGCGGTGGCCTCGGGGATCACGGACATCCTGATCATCATCAGCAAGGGCAAGCGCGCGCTCGAAGACCACTTCGACCGCAGCTTCGAGCTGGAGGCGGAGCTGGAGGCTAAGCACAAGATGGCGGAACTCGAGCAGATCCGCCGCATCTCGAACATGGCGGAGATCCACTACGTGCGGCAGAAGGAGCTGCGCGGGTTGGGCGACGCGATCTCCCTGGCGCGCCACCACGTAGGCGGGGAGCCCTTCGCGGTCCTGCTCGGGGACACGCTCATGCAGTCGACCAACGGCACGCCCGTGACGCGGCAACTTCTGGACGTGTTCGAACGCTATCAGGAGTCCGTCGTGGCCCTCGAGGCGGTGCCGCGGGACCGCGTGAGCCGCTACGGCATCGTGGACGGTTCGGCGGTGACGGACGACGTGGTGCTGATCCGCGATCTCGTGGAGAAGCCGGCGCCCGAGGAGGCGCCCTCGAACCTGGCGATCGCCTCGCGCTACGTGCTCACGCCGGAAATCTTCGACCATCTGGCTTCGGTCGCCCCCGGCAAGAACGGGGAGATCCAGCTCACCGACGCGATGCGCATGCAGGTGGCGCGCCGGGCCATGTACGGACTGAAGTTCGCCGGGCGGCGCCACGACGCCGGCAACAAGCTGGACTTCATCAAGACGAACATCCTGTACGCGCTGGAGCGTTCAGACCTGCACGACAAGCTCGCCGCGTTCATCCTGGAGACGGCGGCCCGCCTCCAGGCGAAGTGACGCGCGCGGAGCGGGGAGGGGAGATGGCGGCGGCGCACAGGAGCATAGGCCTCTTCGGCGGGAGCTTCGATCCCGTCCACAACGGCCATCTGGCGGCGGCGCGCCGGGCGCGGGAGGCCGGCGGTCTCGACGAGGTCGTCTTCATCCCCGCGGCGGTCTCGCCCTTCAAGGCCGATCGTGCGCTCGCGCCGGATGCGGATCGTCTCGCCATGCTGCGCCTGGCGGTGGCGGGCGAACCGGGTTTTTCGGTCTCCGACTTCGAAATCGCCAAGGCCGGGGTGTCCTACACGGTCGACACGGCGCGCCACTTCGCGGCGGTCTGGCCGGGGACCCGCCTCGTCTTCATTCTCGGCGCCGATTCCCTGGCGACGCTGGGCCAATGGCGCGAGGCGGGGGCTCTGGCGGATCTCTGCGACTTCATCGCCCTCGCGCGGCCGGGCTGGCGGACGGATCGCGTGCCGGGCTCCGACGCCGGGACGGAGGCCCGGTTGCGTGTCGAGATCGTGGCGGATTTCGCCCAGGACGTCTCCTCGACGCAGATCCGCCGCCGCCTGGCGGCCGGTCTCCCCGTGGACGAGCTCGTCCCTCCGGCGGTGGCGGCCTACATCCGGGAGCGGGAGCTGTACCGCCCACGCCCCATTTCGGGCGACGTTTCAGTTTGACTTCGCGCCGCTTTGCCACTAATATGGACGCCTGTTCGGAGAAATCCCGCTTTGCCGAGTTGACGGCCCCGGGCGGGGTGGCGCACTTTCGATTTGGAGAACACCACAGCATGAGCTCTTGGATTCGTCTGGCAGCAACAGTCGCGATCGTCGCCGTCCTCGGCGCGGGCGAGGCCTTTTCGGCCTTTTTCGATCCCCTTTTCCGGATCACGAAGATCCAGGGGAACGTGAGCGTGGTGAAGCCGGGCGCCTCGGAGCCCGAAGCCGCGACCGAGGGGCGCGCCTATCCCTACGGGACGCGGGTGGTTGTCGGCAAGGCCGCGCCCAAGGCCAAGCCCGAGGAAATGCCCGAAGCGCACATCATCCTGTCGAACGACCACCAGTTCAAGCTGGGATCCGAGGGCGACATGGTCATCGACCACGGCGCGGGCGGCGATGTCGAGAAGAAGATCCTGGATCTTCGTGCCGGCAAGCTGCGCACCTTCATCACGATCAGCAAGGTGCGCACGGGCGGCGTCACGGACGCCGAAGTGGAGGCCGGGATCAACGCGCTCGTGGTCAAGACGCCGCTGGGCGTGGTCTGCTCCAAGCTCACGGAGCGCAACGAAATCACGGTGGCGGGAGACGGGCGCCACCAAACGGTGGTCTTCGCCTCGGGCGGCAGCCTGATGGAGTTGGTGGGGCCCCAGTTCAAGGTCCATTCGGTCCGCCGCAACTCCGCGGTCGAGATTTTCGGAGGCGCCGACTTCACCCGCATCTCCAGCCTCGGTGGCGAGTTCATGGCGGACGTGGAGCGCGGCGTGGACGCCGTCGAGCCGGTTTCGTTCAAGAACCGCAGCATCGTCAAGATTTGGCGGACGTTCGCCGCAATCGGCGGCAAGATGGCCGTTTCCGTCATGGTCGTGGCGCCGGACGGAAGCATCAGTTCCTACGCCTTCCTCGAAGGCCAGACCGCCGTCGTCGATTCCGCGATCCTCGCCGCCACACCGGTCGAGGGCGCGGAAACCAACGCCGTCCCGGCTGAAGGTGCCCCCGCAGGTGCCGTCGAGGACGGAGTCGCCAAGACCCCGGAGGCGCCGGCCGCGGGGGATGCTCCCGCCGCCGGGGACGCGCCGGCCGCAGGCGCCGAAATCAACTTCAACTTCGAAAGTTGGTAGTGCGCCGGCGAGGCGTCGTCAATATTCGCTAGTCGCCAAGAACGAAGGAGGTCATCATGAAGACACGGATGAAGATCGCGGCATTGCTGGGCGTCATGGGATGCCTTGCCGGATATGTCGGCATGGGCGCCGAGGGCGATTCGGAACCGGTGAAGGCGCCGGCCGTCGCATCCGCCCAGTACGTCGCCTTGGCCAAGCTTCTCGCCGAGAGCAGGGGCGACATCGTCAAGGCTGTCGAAATCACGAAGAAAACTGTGCAGTCGGTCGTCGACAAGGGGCAGAGTTTCGAAGAGAAGCGCGCGCTTCTCGGTGAAATCGCCACCGTGGTGCTCGCGGCCGTCAAGGACTGGAGCGAGGCCGACCGCGTCGCCATCGCCAAGGCCATCGCCGAGGTCGCCCTCGGTCTGGCGCCCGAAGGCGCCGAGCGTCTCGGCTACATCAAGGACGTCTTCGCGGCCATGGCGTTCGCCTCGCTGGACACGGTTCCCCTCATGGGCGCCGTCGAGGTGCTGCCCGAGGCCCTCAGGGACGATGCCCGGGATGCCGTGCTCGAGCCGATGACCCATCTCGGCGGAAAGGCCGCCTGGAAGCATCGCGACCTCTACAACGCCGTGCGCGAAGCCCTCGGTGCGGATTCTGGCGAGGAGCGTCCGGGCGACGTCTTCATCGTCACCGTCTCCACGACGACGAGCACGACGACGACGACGAGCACGACGACGACGACGATCCCCGGCACCGGCTTGGCGCGCTTCGTCGGCACCGACGCCGTGCCCGAGCCTCCCGTCGTCACCACGACGCGCCCCTCCAAGCCCGTGGTGCCCACGACGAAACCCTCTCCGACGCCTGTCGGTCTGCGGTAGCCGGATTCCGGCGTACGAACAGGCATCCCAGGGCACGCACCGCCGGGATGCCTGTTTTTTGATAGACAAGGACAACGGGTGCGGCAAGAGGGTTCACGCGTGTTTATCATCAAGTTCAACAACATGATCCGCAACAAGTGGGTCTGGGGCATCTTCGCAACGGTCGTGGCCTTGGCGTTCGCCGGCTCGGACCTCACCTCGTGCAGCCGCCGCGGCGCCGCCGACGAGGGCGTCGGCTCGCTTAAGGGCGAGCCCGTCCGTCGGATGGAGTATGAAACGATCCGCCGCGCCATCGGGTTTGAAATCGAAAACAGCGGCGAAGCCATCGACAATGTCGAGCGCGAAGTCTGGCTGCGCCTCGCCGCGCTCAAGACCGCCGAGCAGCTCGGCATCGCCGTGCCCAACGAGGAACTCGCCGCGATCGTCCAGGCCGATCCCTCCTTCCACGACCAGAACAAGGTCTTCAGCCCCGCCGTCTACCGCGCCGTCCTCCGCGGCGCCGACATGGATCCCGTCTTCTACGAGGAGATGCTGCGCCGCCGCGTCGTCCTCGGCCGCCTCGAGCAGCTCGTCTCGACCAGCTCCGCCTGGGTGCCCCCCGCCACCCTCGCCCTCAAGACGCACGGCTACACGGACGTCTTCACGCTCTGCACCGCCGTCGCCTCGAACACCTTCGCCGCCGCCGACATGACCGTGACCGACGAGGACGTTCGAGCCTTCTACGACCGGAACGCCGAAACGTACCGCCAGCCCGACCAGCGCCAAGTCGTCTACGTCGCCTTCAAGGCCAAGGACTATCTCGACAAGGCCACCGTCGAGGAGGAGGAGATCCTCGACTTCTACGACGCCAATCTCGCCCGCTTCGTCGTCAAGGGCACCAACGACGTCGAGACGACCAAGCCCCTCGAGGAAGTCCGCGCCGAGATCGAGGACGAACTCGCCGCCGAGGACTCCAAGCTCCTCGCCTACCGCGCCGCTGCGGAATTCTCGGACGTCTTCTACACGAACCGCAGCGAAAGCCTCACCTTCGAGGCCGCCGCCGTCGCCGCCGGGCTGTCTGTCGTCACCAGCCGCGTCTTCACCGCCACCTCCTCGCCGGTCGTCGCCGAGGCGGCGCCGGCCTTCGTCGAAGCCGCCTTCGCCTTGGAACCCGGCTCCGGAATCGGCCGCTTCAGCGAAGCCGTCAACGGCGGCGTCGAATCCTACGTCATGGGCCTCCTCACCAACATCGCCACCCACATCCGCCCCTTCGAGGCCGTCGCCCAGGAGGCGCGCGCCGCCGCCCGCGCCGAGGCGGCCGACACCGCCTTCCGGTCGAAGCTCGACAAGCTCGCCGAGGCCCTCGACACGGGTCTTGCCGCCGGCAAGGCCTTCCGCGACATCGCCGCGGAGCAGGGCCTCGTCCTCAGCACCAATTTCACCTACTCGCTCATGGCCTCCTATGGCGATAGCGACGTCCCCGCCGGTCGGCAGATCGCCGCCTCCATGGCGTCCATGAGCGCCGGCGACGCCTCCCGCTCCCCCATCGGATTCCCCGGTGGCGCCGTCTTCTTCCAAGTCGTCGACCGCAAGCCCGGCGAGAAGATGATGTTCGACTCGATCAAGAACCAGGCCGGCGGCGCGATGTTCACCGAGTCCGCCAACCTCGTCTGGAAGAGCTGGCTCGACGCCAATCTGCTCTCGATGAAGCCCGTCCCCCGCGTCCCGTTCGACGGCCCCGCCGCCGAGCCCGACGACGAATACGCCGAATAGGGCCGCGCGTGAAGCTCTGGCCCATCCCGCCCCGGACGCGCCTCGCCCTCTTCGTCCTGCTCGTCGCGGTCTGGTGCCTCTGGCACCCGAGGCGGATGGACGCGCTCTTCTCCGCGATCCCGCATGACGCCGCCGTCGTCTCGTGCCACGTCGGCCTCGCCGCCGAATGGAAGGCGCTCGTCCGCAACGAGACGTTCCTCCAAGTCCTCGAACGCGCCGGCGTCTCCGACGCACGCGACCTCGCCGACAACGCCGGCGTCTACGCGACGATGTACTGGCTCACCGGCCGATACACCGTCGTCGGCTTTGTCCCCGACGCCTGGTCCGGTGACCCCCGCGACGGCCACCTCGCCGGCGCCAGTCACGTCGGCTGGAAGGCCAAGCCCATGGAGCTGCTCTGGCGCCTGAAGTGGATCCCCGGCCTCGGCCGCATGGAGACGACGCCCACCGGCACCCGCTACATGCGCTTCAAGGGCCTTGTCGACGCCATGGGCCGCGACCTCCTCCTCGGTCTCGACATCGTCGACGGCATGCTGCTCGCCACGCTCTCCACGGATCCCGAAACCGTCCGCGAACTCGCCGATCGCGTCATGATCGGCGTCCCCGACAACCACCTCGCCGCCGCCTACGGCGCGTCACGGCCCTGGGAGATGGATCTGCGCGGCGTCCGCCACGCCGTCTGGGCGACTGATTCGCGCATTCTCGACGGCGCTCCGCTTGTGTTCACGACCGGCTCGCTGCGTGGTCCCGGATTCCAGTTCACGCTCCGCGGCAAACTTGCCGGCTCCACGCTCGCCAGTCTTCGCCCGTTCTCGGATTCCGGCGATCGTCCTTCTCCAGGAATGGGCCTGTCCACGGAAGCCGTTCCGCTGCTCGTCGTCTTCGACGCCTCCGCCATCGACCGGCTCGGCCCCTCGGCGCCGCCGGCGGGGCCGGGTCTTGCCGCCGTCTATCTGGGCGGAAAGCCCTTCGAGGGCCGCATCATGGGCCTGGCCTATCCTTCGATCAACGCCGTGCTGCCCTGGAGTCCGGACGAGGATTTCAAGGCCTGGTCGGGCGCCTGGATCGAGACGGCCCGGCGCGATTTCGAGGACGCGAAACTTCGGACGGAATGGGCCGAGCGGCCGTATGTCCAGACGCGCTTCGTCTTTTCCTCCCACCTCGAGTTCCTGGGTCGCGCGAAGCCCGAGGACATGGCGTTTCTCGAACTCGACGATGGATATTTCCTCAACATCGGCTCGCACTACGGAAGCTTTCGCCGCCGCGGGGCGTCGCGCGTCCAAAACGGCGACCCGTCCCTCGCCGGACTGGCGGATGCGTGGCGGCGTGCGCACCCTGCCGCCTTTGCGGCCGGGCGCGCCGACATGGCGGCCCTGCATGGCGAGTTGAAACACCTTGGCGCGATCGCGAAGCTGGCCGGATCCCTGGCGGGCGGACGCGACGGCGCCGCCGCCGCCTCCACCGCGGATGCGGCAGAGGCGACGTTTGCGGCGATGGCGCCGCTGGGCGTCGTCGAGTTCGTTGCGTTCGCGGAACCCGACGGGTGGCTGAAGCTCGACGTCCGCGCGCAGGGCGCGGCGGCGCGCTAGGCGCCT
This sequence comes from uncultured Lentisphaerales bacterium, assembly GCA_964451695.1. Taxonomy (GTDB): domain Bacteria; phylum Verrucomicrobiota; class Kiritimatiellia; order RFP12; family UBA3636; genus JAAZAI01. Next base: position 7,343 of record CAYVJM010000024.1, read on the forward strand.
GCGGAGCGGAGCGTCTCGCGCATCTCGCCGACGAAGCGGTCGACGAAGCCTTGGATGAAGTCCATCGGGGAGAGGGAGTCGTCCTCGACTAGCGGCGTCATGTCCATGGCGAAGGCGACTTGCTCGAGGTCGTCGACGGCGTGCGAATCGCCGTAGGTGGCGTTGGCGCGGCGGCGGCCGAAGGTGGCGAGATCGTAGCGCTTGCCCCCGGCGATCTGGGAATCGAAGACGCCCATGAGGGCGGCGGCGAGGGCGTCGCGGCCGCCGGCATCGAGGCGCACCTTCTCCTTGTCGGAGACCCAGTCGAGACTGCGCCAGATTTCACCGCCGAGCAGGCGCTTGGGGCGGTCGGCCTTCGGGAGGCTGCGAATCGCCCGCAGGACGTTGAGCGCCGCGCCGAGGTGGGTGTTGTGCTTGTCGGCGAAATTGTGGGTCATCACCGTTTCGGGCTTCATCGCGCGCAGGACGGCGGCGAGTTCGGCGGCGGGGGCGGGATCGGCGGGATTGCGCAGGGCCTTGCTCGTGAAGCGGAGCTGGACCATCGCGGCGTAATGGCCGACCTGGGCCGCGAGGCGCTGCTCCTGGCGGCGGATCTCCTGCATCTGCTCGTCCGTGCAGTTGGCGTAGACGCCGGCGCGCGGCGAGCCCGCGCCGTTGGACATGACGACGGCGCCGAGGCTCGGCTGGCCGGTGGCGTAGGCGTCGCGGATGAGCGGAAAGCCCATGAACTCGACATCGTCCTGGTGGGCGACGACGATGAGGGACTTCACGCGTGCGAGGGCGGCGGTTTCGGGCGTACCGTCGGGGACGAAGACTTCGGCTCCGGGCTGTGAAAACGTGAACGACATGGAACATTCTCCTTCAGGGTGTGGCAGCCCGCGACGACTGCGGCGGGCATCGCATTGATTTCCGCCCATGATACGCCCAGGCCGTCACCGGTGTCAACCTCGGAAAACTCCACGGATCATGTTGGTTGACTCGCAACGGGGGAGGTTGGTATGCTTGTCCGGCATAGAAGGGGGACGCATCCATGTCGCAGACAGTCGGATCATCCAAACCAAGTCGCCGTGCGGGAGTCGGCGCCATCGTCGTGTTGGTCGCCGCCCTGCTAGGCGGATGCAAGACCACCGCCATGAAGGGCACGCCCTTCTTCTCGGGCGAGTACACGACCCGCGTCGGCGCCCCTGAGGATCGCGTCAACCTCTGGCCGCTGCTCTACTACCGCGACCCCGCTCTTTCCGTCCTCTGGCCCATCGGCGAATACTCCGACGACCATCTCGCCATCCGTCCGCTCTTCTCCATGCACCGCAAGGCACCGGACAAGCCCTACACGGAATACAACGTCCTCTGGCCGCTCATCCAGTTCGACACCGATCGCGACAACCATCGCATTTTCCCATTCTTCTGGGGCGACGGCTACTTCGTCGGCTTCCCGCTCTACTGGCACTACGGCCCCTTCACCCGCTCCTTCGGCACTGACGCGCTTTTCCCGCTCTGGATCTACGATCGCGACTCGGACGGGTACAGCCTCGACATCCTCTGGCCGATTTTCCACCGCGCCGAGGACCGCGACGGATCGAGCCTGCGCATCCTTCCGCTCTGGGCTTCCCAGGTGTCCCGAAACGGCGAGGAATTCCACAAGCACGTCCTCCTCGGCCTCGCCGGCTGGGAGGCCGAGACGCACAACGCCTACCAGGCCCACTGGTTCCTGCCCTTCTACGCCACGCGCCGCGACAAGACCTCCTCCGGTTTCTTCTCCCTGCCATGGTGCGACTTCGAGGACGCCGGTCGCCGCCTCCGCATCGTTCCGCCGCTGCTCTCCTGGCGCAACAACGCCGCAAACGGTGCCCGCTCCGATTGCTACCTACTCGGCCTGGGCCGCTCCACCCGCGCCGCCGACGGCGCACGCAGTGGCCACTTCATTCCCTTCTACGCCTACGGCCCGGACCGCTTCCTTTCGCCGCTCTACGCGCACGTTGAGGCCGAAACCCGCGTCCACGACGTCCTCCCGCCGCTGCTGTCCTGGCGGAGTCTGGACGCTGCCACGGGCCGCGACGACGCCTTCGCCCTTGCCGGACTCTTCCACCGCCGCCGCGGCGTCGAAGGCAAAGACCGCGATTGGCTCCTGCCGCTGTATCTGCGCGACGAAGCCGACGGTCTCTTCCTGACGCCCCTTTGGGCGCATCAGCGCGACAATGCGGGCGCACCCCTCTGGCGGGCCGTTCCGCCGCTGCTCTCGTGGCGGAGTCGCGACCCCGCCACCGGCGCGTCCTCGCTCTATGCCGCAGGCGGTCTCTTCCACCGCCGTCGCGGCGTCGAGGGCGAAGACCGCGACTGGCTTCTGCCGCTGTACTACCGCGACGAGGCCGAGGGGCTCGCGATTTCGCCGCTTTACTTCTCGTCCCGGAGCGACGCCGGCGCTACGCGCGGCATTCCGCCGCTGCTCACGTGGTGGGAGAAGCGCGCCGACGGCTCGCGCAGCACGGACATTCTCTTCCGTCTCGCCCGCTTCGCTCGCAGCGCCGGCGGCGAATCCCGCGGCCACGTCTTCCCGCTCTTCGCCTACGGCCCCGGCTCGTTCCTTTCGCTGCTCTACACCGACACGACCGATGTCTCCGGTCATCGTCTCCAGTCCATTCCGCCGCTGCTTTCGTGGCAGCGTGTCGACCCCGCCACCGGGCGCGGCTCGCGCACGATCCTCGCCGGGCTCGGCGGCCATTCCATCGGCATGCCGGAGGGACGTGGCCGCAGTCATCTGCTTCCGCTCTACGCCTACGATGGCGACGAGGATCTTTTCCTCACGCCGTTGTTCGGCGGTTGGAAGGAAGGCGGCACGCGCCATCGCTACTGGTTCACGCCGCTCGTCGCGTCTTGGTCCGGGCGTGAACGCGGCTGGTGGCTGCTGCCCTTCGTCCTGTACGAGGACACCGCTCGGAGCCGTTTCACGCGTTTTCTGCTTCTCGGCAGCCACGAGCGCACGAAGGACGATTCCCAGCGCGCGATGGGCTTCTTCCCACTCTGCAGTTGGCGGCGCGAGGGCAATCTCGCCACCGCGCTGAAACTGCTCGATTCGGAGGCGATCAACCCGGCCTTCTCGGAATCGCTCCATCGTCGCGTGGGCTGGCGATCAAGCTGGCTCCTGTGGCTCGGCGACGCCAGCCACGAGGTCGAGACCACCCATTGGCAACCCGATCTGAGCATCAAAGCGCCGCTCGTCCGCCACCCGGCTCTCGGCACGAACGACGTCCGACTCGTCGAGAAACGCCGCGACGGCCTCTTCCCGCTCTGGTCGACGGAGCGTCTCCGCTCGGTCGTCTTCAGCGATGGTCGCAAGGCGGAGGACGCCACGGTTGAGGAAAGCGACGTCCTCTTCTGGCTCTACGACTATCGGCGGGAGCGCAATCCGGCGCAGAAGCACGACTACGTGCGCCGTCGCGTGCTCTGGCGCTTGTGGCACTACGAGCGGCTGAACGGCGACGTCTCGGCGGACGTGTTCCCGGCGATCACGTGGGATCGACGCCGCGACGGGGCCCGAAAGGTTTCGTTCCTGTGGCGTCTGTTCCGCTACGAGAAGGCGCCCGGGAGCGGGACGAAGCTCGACGTGCTCTTCATCCCCTTGTCGCGCTGATTCGCGCGCGCCGCTACAGCTTGATGCCGCGGATCTCGTTCACGGGGACGGTGAAGAGAACGCCCCGGCCGTTCTCTTCGACGCGGGCCGCCTCGACCATGGCTTCGACCACGGCGGACTTCTTCTCCTGCGTGACGATGATGATGATGATTTCCTTGGCGGATTCCACCTTGAGGCTGTGGAAGAAGGAGAACGTGGCCTCCCCGGATCCGCGTCCGAAGAAAATGGTGGCGCCGCCCGCGCCGGCCTCGACGGCCTTGTGGACGACGTCGTTGGCGCAGCCTCTCTCGACGATGCAGACGATGGCTTCGAGTTCCATGGAGGAGGGTTTCCTTTGTTAGATTTTCAGCACGCTGGCGAGCATCACGGAGGCCGCCGCGCAGAGGCAGGTCAGACCGACTAGGCCGAAGCCCACGCGCATTGGATCGACGCCGGCGATGAAGGCGGCGAGACCGAGCGCGATCGCCGAATTGATGGGGATGTTCACCGGCCCCGTCGTCGCGGAAGCGCAATCCCAGGCCAGCCCCACGATGAAGTCCTGTGAGACGAGCGAGAGCACGAGCAACGCCACGATCAGCGGCACGACGAAATACGACGTCTTCAGATTGTAGAGGACCTTGGCGATGCCCAGGGCCATGCCCACGGCGCAGCCGATCGCGGTGGCGTAGACCAGCACCTTGCGGTTGAGCGCGCCCACGGTGATTTCCTCCGCCTGCGTGGCGACGACCTGAAGCGCCGGCTCCACGAGCGTCGCCGCGAAGCCGATCACCAGGCAGGCGAGGAGGATGAGCCCGCGCGAGGGCAGTTTCACGAGCGACTGGCCAACGTCCGTCGCGAGCGGCATCAGGCACATCGACACGCCCTTCTGGAAGACGAACAGGCCGGCCAGCACGAACAAAAGCCCGGCCATGAACTGCCGGACGGAATCGACTGGCGAGCGGAGCACGAGCTTGAGGGTGACGAGGGCGAGCACGAGCGGTGCCGTGCTCTTCACCACCTCGAAAAAGTCCTTGGCCAACATCTTGAACATGGGTGCGCGGTCTCGGATGTCCTGAAAACGACCATTCTACACGACTCCGGAGGACAACGCAACCCGTAGAAACCCGTAGAAACCTGCTCCGCGCCGCGCGAGTGAACCTGCGCTCCGCTTATTGGATCGGCTCGGTTCCGGGGGTGGCGCTTCGCGTCCGCACTTTCATCAGGAAGCTCGCCGCCAGCAGGACGACGGCCAGTCCGAGGGCGGCGAAGCGCATCGGGACATGCGTGGGGCGAGGAAGAACGTTCTCGCGCGCCTGTTTGGCGATGGCGGTGGCGGATTCTGCCGTCAGCGTGTCGTCGTCGGCGAAGGCGAGGTCTTCGAAGGCGATCTCGCCTCTGGCGAGGGCGGCGACGGCGTGCGGAGGGAGCCGCCGCATGCGGCGGGTGTCGCGGGCGGCTTGCTCGCGGAGGAGGCGGGCCGTCTCGGCGCCGTCCTTGGCCTGGGCGGCTTGAGAGGGATCGTCGCGGATGCTGGCGGCGAGGGCGGCGGAGAGGCCCTCGCCCGCGGCGGCGTGGCCGATGCGGGCGAGCAGCAGGCAGGCGAATATCCAGGCGAATCGGGCGCGGCGCATCAGTACACCTCTTTCCAGCCGACGACCGAGGGGTCGCTGACGACGACGGGCAGGAAGATGAAGAGATCCATCGCGTCGCTGCTGCGCGAGCCCAGCCGGATGTCCCAGTTGAGATCCAGGTGGGCCTGGTAGATGATCGCGTCGTCGCGGCAGACGATGGAGCCGTTGAAATCGCAGTTGCCGACTTTGCCGATCGTGCCGTGGTTGTTGTAGAGCACGGCGTCGATTCGGGTGATCGTGTAGGAATACTTGCCCTGGAGGATCGAGTCCTGCACGAGGCTCTGGTAGTAGGCGGACGCCTCGGTGTTGGCGTAGTACTTGTTGTTCTTCTTGGAGACCGAGGTGACCCGCGTGAGGCCGTCCTTCGCGGTGTAGTTGCCGTTGAACGTCGCGGGGTAGCCGATCGAGGCGTCGGTGGGGTCGCAGGCGTAGGGCTTGACGAAGGGCGGGGTCATGTACGGCGTGACATCACTCCGCCAGCTTGCGTTCTGCGGGTTGCCGAGCACGATGTTGCCCTTCGCGACGAGTCCGAGCAGGTCGCAATTGCGGTTGGATTCGATGGCGGCGTCGGGGTCGTTGCTCGGCTTCTCCCAGGCGGGCGGGTTGACGTAGGTCACGTCGCCGAGGATGTGGACGTTGCGACCGGCGTAGATGGTGCCTTGTCCTTTGACGTAGCCGGAGATGACGACGTCGCGTTCGACGACGACGGGGCCGTTGATGACGATGGGGTTCTGCTTGGTGCCGAAGAGGGTGATGCAGCCTTTGTCGGGTGCCGTCGAGATGCCGGAGGGGCCGGTGCCGTTGAAGACGGCGTCGACGAGGGTCGTTCCGCCCTGGGAGATGGTGCCGCCATGCTGGACGGCGAGATCCTTGTAGCGCTGAAGGTCGCCCAGGAAGGGCATTTCGAGCGGATCCTGGTAGGAGTAGAGATTGGATTCGCCGGCATAGCCCATGGGGTAGTCCGCGTCGGGATCGTCGCCCGGCGGGTTGGTGGGCCTGACGCGGTCGTCCGTGTCGTCCCAGTACTGGGGAATCGTCATGTGGTGGGTTTCATCTCCCCCGTCGACGTAGGCGCGTCCGGACGCGCCGTTCTCGGGGTTGGGCGCGGCCAGCACGTGGCCGTTGATGTAGCTGAGGTTGTCGACGCAGAAGTCTCCGTTGGATCGGATCTCTCCGTTGGCCATGGCCTTGCCGCCCAGAATCCATCCGTAGTTGTTGACGAAGTAGGCGTAGTCGAAGACCGGCGAGCGGCGCAGGCCGAATTCGACGGACTCCTCGAGGGTCTTCGACACCGGGCGGCCGCTGCTCGTAGTCCCCGTCGCGGTGGACTGGAGCCGCAGCGTCGAGCGCTGGTAGGCGTCGGTGATCTGGCTCTGGTCGACGGCGACGATCCGGGTCGAGACGGAGAAGCCGTTTTCCTCGCGATTCTGGGGAAGGGCGTAGTAGAACGTTCCGCTTCCCACGGACGTCTCCGTGAAGTTGCCGAACCAGGCCAGGACGTCCCAGACCCCGGGATTGGCTTTGCGGTAGCGGGTGAACGCCTCGTTGATGCCGATTTTGGCCTCTTCGAGCACCGAGGCGGCGGCGAGACGGCATTCGGACGTGCGCGTGAAGGTCCCGGCGCTTCGCATCGTGAACACCGAATACCGGACGACGCCGAAGGCGACGATCGACAGGACGGACAACGTCGCGATCACGACATAGAGGGCGAATCCGGCCTGGGCGCTTTGTTTCTGCCTTGCGTTGTTCATGGGGGCATCCGTTTCGATGGACTGCCGGCCTAGTTGCCGGCGGCGTAGAGCTTGCGATTGGTTCGCTCGCGACGCACCTGGTAGTCGCGGGCCAGGGTGTCGACGCCGCTTCCGGAGCGGGACGGCCACTGGACGTTGGCCTTCAGGGTCCATCGCCGAGGGGGGAATTCGGCCGGATCCGGCTCGATTTCCCAGTAGACGAAGACCTGGTCCCCGCGCGGACCCCATGTGGTGTAGCGGGTCGTGTCGAGGGGGAGCCAGCCCGAGCGGGATACCGAGGCGTTTTCGGAGAGCCAGGAGCGCTGCAGGTTGTAGAGATCCCAGACGGTGTCGAAGGCGATGGCGTCGGCGGCCAGCCGCGATTTGATGTCGTAAGCCGCGCGGGCGGAGAACGACGCGGTCTCGAAAATCGTCAGCGCGAGCAGCAGGCTCAGCGCCGAGGCGACCATGGTCTCGACCAGCGTGAATCCCGAACGCCCCGACCGTGCTGCTCCCCGTCCTGTCTGCGTGTCCATGTCCGATTCCTCACGGTGCCATGATCTGGGAGCAGACGGCCTGCCGCTCCGAATAGGTGCGCCCTCCCACGACCAGCGTCGCATTGGCGTCCACTTCGATCTTCCCCTCGCTCCGCTGCCATTGGAAGGGGCGGGGGCTGGCCAGCCTGATCTGGCCCGAACCGAGCCACGAACTGGCGAGTTCGTGATCGGCCTCGAGTCGCCCTGGCGCGTTCGGCAGCGTCACGGTGTTGGCCTGCCCCGCGTCGAGAGGCATGAAGGAGATGGATTTGCCCCATCCTTCGGAGGCGTCGCCGAGCGCCACCGTCGACTGGCGGGCGCTCATGAGGCCGCCATCTGCGTCGATCCGGAACAGCAGCTTCTCCCGCAGCATGCGCAGCTCAAAGGCGATCTGCGTCTGCGCCATGGCGCTTTCGAGCATGCGCTGAGCGCCCAGGAATACCGACAGCGTCGTGGCCATCACGGTGATGAAAATACCGGAGGCCACCATCGTCTCCGCCAGCGTGAACGCCTCGCGTCCACCGATTTTCGATCGAATATGGATTTTCATGGGCTGTCGCCACGTCGAAACTGCGGCCACCCAAAAGCAACCGCCACCAACACAAGACAGGAAACACAGTACCCGAGCGTGAACGGAAAGTCAAGCACTGAAAGATTCTGGGTGATTAATTTCAGGCGAATTGCCGAAAAGGCGGCGTTCTGGTAAACTCTCCCCCTTTTCGAAACGAGAAGGAGCGGGGACATGGCAGGCGAATATGCGATCAGTCTGGTCGATCTGACGAAGCAGCATGAGGCGAAGGTGGTTCTGGAGGACGTGAATCTCTCCTTCTTTCACGGCGCGCACATCGGCGTCATCGGCGCCAACGGCTCCGGCAAGTCCTCTCTGCTCAAGATCATGGCCGGTCTCGACACCGAGTTCATGGGCCAGTGCCTGGTCGCGAAAAACACCCGGGTCGGCTATCTGCCTCAGGAACCGGAGCTCGACGACGCCAAGACCGTCCAGCAATGCGTGGCCGAGGGCGTCGCCTCCTCCCAGGCCCTCCTCGACCGCTACGACGAAATCTGCGGGATGCTCGGCGACGCCATGTCCGACGAGGAGATGGACAAGCTCAACGCCGAGATGGCGCGGCTCCAGGACGTGATCGACGCGAACGACCTCTGGGAGCTGGACCACCACGTCGAGATGGCGATGGAGGCATTGCGGTTGCCCCCGCCCGACGCGCCGGTCAAGCCCCTCTCCGGCGGCGAGCGCCGCCGTGTGGCGCTCTGCCGGCTGCTGCTCTCCAATCCCGACATCCTCCTGCTCGACGAGCCCACGAACCACCTCGACGCCGAGTCCGTCGCCTGGCTTGAGACCTATCTGAAGAAGTTCAAGGGCTCGCTGATCGTCGTCACCCACGACCGCTACTTCCTCAGCAACGTCACCGAGTGGATCCTCGAGCTCGACA
>CAYVJM010000025.1:0-16046 GCA_964451695.1 uncultured Lentisphaerales bacterium
TCCTGGCGGTGGGCGACCACTGGCTGCATCGGGGCGACCGCGCGTTCGCGAAGCGTTCGCTGCCGGTCGTCCGCGCCATCCTCGAGGCGCGGGAGCGCGAGCTGCGCGACGGTCTGCTGCCGTGCCCTCCGGGGCAGCGGTACTGGCAGTTCTACGACTGGGCGCCGGGCCTCGACGGACGCGAGCGCATCCAAGCGGGCGAAGTGCGCTTCGACGCGCCGCTCAACCTCTTCTTCCTTCTGGCGTTGCGCGCGGGCGCGACCGTGGCCGAGGCCTGCGGCTCGTGCAAGGAGGCTGCGCGCTGGCGCTCGCTCGCCGCCGCCGCGGCGCCGGCGATCCACAGTCTGCTCTGGGCGTCCGAGTGGCGGGCGTACCGGACCTATTCCGGCGATCGCGGCTTCGAGCACGCCTGCGAGCTGACGCAGGCGCTGGCCCTTCTGTCCGGCGTGGCGCCTCCGTCGGTCGCCGGATCGCTTCGTCAACGGCTCTCGGCGAAATCGGACTGGGTCGAGACGACGCTGAGCCAGTCGCTGTACAAATACGAGGCGCTGCTCGGGGACGGGGACTCGCACAGCCGCGCCGTGTTCGCGGCCGTGTCCGCCGAGTGGGGCGCGATGCTGTTCAAGGGCGCCACGAGCTTCTGGGAGACGCGGCTGGGCGGCGAGGACTTCGCAGGCGGCGGCAGCCAGTGCCACGGCTGGTCGGCGACGCCGACGTATCTCTTCGGCGCCTACGCTCTGGGCGTGCGTCCGCTCGAGCCGGGCTTCGCCGCGTTTCGCGTGGCGCCGCTTGAATCGGGGCTGGACTCCGCATCGGGAGCGGTGCCCACGCCGCACGGACCGATCGTCGTATCCTGGCGCCGGACGGCCAAGGGCTACGAGGGGACGGTCGCGCATCCGGCTGGGTGCCGTTGCGAGTTGGCCGCGAATTTCACCGTCGCGCCGGCGAAGACTCGCGTCCGCCGAGGAAAGACCAGGGCATGAAGTCACTGTATACTTGCGTATGCATCGCACCCGTCGCGGTGGGTGGAATCGGCGCCGATGTGAAATCGCGGTTGACCGACCCCTGCCGCATGGCCGCGGTGGGGGGGGGGCGGCGAGAATGCGGTCGCTCCAGAATCAACCATGGCATGGTTATTGCTTGACGCTGAGTATTTTGCGATGATAGTCGACAACAGGATCCGTTGTGTATGAAACCTAGATCTGCGATGACATTGACGTGCGTTTTCGGGCTGGCGATGATGGCCGGGGTCGTCCAAGGTGGTCCGATCGAGGACGCGAGGCAGTTGGCGGCCGCGGGGCGTCATGGCGAGGTGGATGCGGCGCTCAAGCCGTTGCTTGAAAAGACGCCGGCCTCGCCCGAAGCGTTGCGGATTTCCTTCGAATCGGCGGTGGCGGACGGGCGGCTCTACACGGCGGAGCGTCGTGCGCTCTCGTTGCTGGACGACTCCGGCAAGCCGGCTCCCGATATCGTGTTCAAAGCGGCGGAGGTGGCGGGGCTGTTGGGGAAGGCGAGCATCAAGCGCGACCGCATGGCCTACTACGTGAAGCTCGAGACGGGGGCGACTCCGCAAGTGCGCCGTGCGCTGGTGTCGCTCTGTCTGGAGGGTGCGGACGCCGCGCATCTGATCCGGTATGCGCAGCAGTTCGGGGCGGACGGGGACTCGCTGGCGCTTGGGTTGCGCCATCTCGCAGCCCTGCGCCGCGACGGCAAGGCGGACGAGTATTTGAAGTTGCTCGACTTCGTCCTCGGCAAGTGGACGGCGCAGTCGCAGTACAAGCGGATCGTCTCCGAGATGCTGGATGCGCGACGTGCGAACGTGCCGGGGCTCGCGCGCGAGGCGATGTCCGAGGTGCTCGTCCGCCACAAGGTGGGGGATTTCGATCTGCTCGCGCGCTGGGGCGGGTCGGATGGCGGTTGGGGCGGAACGCTGGGCGGCGGCGACTTCGTCCTGAAGCTCCAGCAGGCGATGTCGCCCCAGGTGCTTCCTCTGAATCTGCTCGAGGGCGCACTCAACATCATCGCCTATCCGGAAGCCGAACGCCCGGTCTATGCCAAGCGCATCGTCGAGCTTCAGCCGGTCTTGCTGCAGGCGTCGGATCCCGCCTACGCCCGGCGGCTCCTGAATCTGGTTTCGCGTTCGGCGCAATACTTCCTGGATGGCGAAGCGCCGGCGATGTCGGCCGCCCAGGCGATGGCGCTGGTGCGTCATGTGGCTCGAACGAGCCCTCGCGACCCCGAACTCGTGCAGGACATCCGGCTGGTCTGGACGCGCGCGAAGTGGAGCGACGCCGACAAGCAGGCGTTCGCCGACGCGTTTCCGCTCTTCGTGCACCACGACACGGTCTACGAGATGTACGGTGCGGACTTGACGGCCAAGATGAACGTCGCGGGGATGCGTCAGGTGGTCGCGAAGTTCGGCGCCACGCCCGAGCTGAAGAACGTCTTCTTCGACGCGATGATCCGGATCGGCGACGCCAGTCTGGTCAAGGACACCTTCCGCGACTCGCTGCTCGAGAATCCCCACGGTTTCAATGCCAACCGCCTGGCGCAGTTCCTCGGGTTCGCGGGCCTCTCGCTCAACGACCGCGTGGCGCTGCTCCAGGACTGCTTCCGGCGGACGGGCTGGTCCGGTGCGTGGAAGAGCGTCGCGGAGCAGAAGAACCTTCCGAACAACGACAATCCCGTCGTTCAGGCGTTCGTCGCCACCCTCAAGCCGGGGGCGAAGGGCTCCGACGCCTTCCTTTCCGGGCTCTGCGAGGTGGCCGCCATGGGCCGCATGCCGGGGAACAAGGCGCCCCCGGGGGTGCACGATGCGATGAAGCGCGCGCTTGCGGGCCTCCAGGGCGCTTATCCCAATCCTGCGAATCCAGTGGTGAACAATGCGTTCATCGCCTTCTTCAACCACACCTGGGAACTGGTTCGATTCGACCCTGCCGCCTGCGGTCAGTGGGTCGCCAACATCGTGCCGAAGCTGGGCAAGAGCGCGGACTGGAACCGGGTCGGCGACATCGCGACGGCTTCCGGGGACCCCGCGGCCTTCTCCCTGTACGCCAAGGCGCGGATCGCAGTCGAGGGCGGCTACTCGCCGAAACTCGGCGGTTTCACGGAGGCGAAGGGCGCGAAGGAGGCGCTCCTCGGCGCCTACTATCCCCAGATGGGCGACCAGACGGCGGCCGACTACGTCGTCCGCAACCTCGGCCAGTGGGAGCCGGCGGTCGCGTTGCGCGAGCTCGCCAGCGTTCTGGGCATCGTGGACCCTGACAAGATTTCCAACGACACCGAGAATCGCCTCATGGGCGCCGTTCTCGCCGAATCCATGAAGGAGGGCGGCAACGCCGCCGCGCTTCCGTTCGAACGGCTCATGGCCGTCTACTTCGACGCCTGGAAGGGGACCGACGCGAATCGCGGGACGCTGGCGACCGCGTTGCGTCTGGCGGGGCGTCTCGACGTCGCCGTTCCGCGCTATCTCGCGGGCGCCGCGAAGCTGCCCCCGATGGAGCGCCACGCCGCGATCGCCGCGCTCCTGGAGTGGAGCGACGGCAAGACCGACACGCCGATCCTCGCTCGCGGGGAAGGCGACGGGGATCTGACGCACGCGATCGGCTACTTCAACGTCGCCGCCACGGTCTACCGCGATTCCCTGAAGGCGCTTCCCGGCGTCGAGGCGGCCCGCGTCCCTTCACGGGGCATGCGCTACATCGACGGGTTGAAGGGGCGATTCCCCAAGGAGATCGAGGCCCGGGGGCTTGCGACCGTGTTCACGAACATCGCCGAAACGGCGATGGACGCGCTGGCGAACGGCGGCGACTGTTTCGGGAACCCCATCACGCTTCACGGTCTCGCCGTCGGCGCCGCCTCCGGCGCCCAGGCGCGCGGCGATTCTTCGACGTTCTCCCGGCTCTGCCGCCCGGTGGTCCGCTGCTGCGAGCCCCTGCGCGGCTGGGACGTGATCGGGCTGATCAAATCGGCGACCGAGGCGGGGCAGTGGGAGGCCGCCTACATGCTGGCCGGCATCCCTGATACGTCCTCCTCCGAATTGAATGCCGCGTTTGCGCGCTGGCGCTCCGAGATCGCCTCGCACATGCCCGGCGTCTACCCGGTTACGGAAAGCGATCCGGCCTTCCCGCTCTACGTCGCCGCGGACGAACTTCTCCAGAACCGAAACCCCGAGCGTGCCTGGACGCTGCTTCGCTCGCATCTCGCCGTCTTCGAGAAGGACCCCCTGCGCTTTCCGCCTCCGTTCGTCTCCTGGGCTGTCGAGCAGCTCCGCCGCAGCCGCGGCGACAAGGACGTGCTGCTGCTCAAGGCCAAGGCGCTCGTGGACGCGATGCTCGCCCAGGAGAAGCGGCTGTCCGCCGACTTGGCGGCCAGCCTGATGCTCACCCGCGCGGAGATCGCCCGCGACCAGCGTCGCTTCGACGCGGCGCACCTCGAGTACCAGGCCATTCGGAACCATCCGGTCTACCAGACCACCCAAGCGGGACGTCAGGCGATGTTTCGCGACGTGGATCTCATGGTCTCGATGGGCAACCTCGTCGGCGCCCAGGAGACGGTCGACCAGTGGCTCTCCATCCCGGAGCCGGCCGTGCAGGCCCAGGCCCGCTACATGCTCGCCCGCATGGCGTTCGAGCGCGGCGACCACGAAGAGACGCGCAAGCAGCTTGAAGAGGTGTTCGCGATCGACTTCACGCACACGGAGGCGCGCCTGCTGCACGGTCGCTGGAAGCTGGCGACGAACAACGAGGTCGACGAAACCCAGGTTCTCGTCGGCACGCTGGCGGATCGGACGATGATCCGCCCCGGGCAGCCGCTTGCCCTCACCGTGCAGGATCGCAATCTCGGCGTGGCGGGCGGCGGCGCCTCCATTCCGATTCTCGTCACGACCTCGGGCGGGCGCGACATCGAGGTCGTCTCTCTCTACCCCTCGGCGCGCGATCCCTTCCTCTTCCGAGGCTCGCTCGACACCGCCCTCGCCGCGGCGACGCCGAGCAACCTCGTCCTCGACGTCCGTGGCGACGAGGACGTCACCTACCAGGTCCACCCGGCGTTCCTCGCGGCACGCGGGCTCAAGTCCTCCGGAGCGAAGACGCTGCGCGTCGTCGACGACGCCGCCATGGCGGTTGGCGCGGCCGTCCCCGACGCCGTGGAGGGCCGCGCGGCGGATGAACTCGTCCAGGAACTCACCGGCACGCTCAAGGGTGGCGAGGATCGGACGATCACGCGCAACCTGCGTCCCGGGGGGCCGCTCTACATCGCGGTGAAGGATTTCGACCGCAGCACGACCCCGGGGCGCGACACGCTCCCTGTCGCGGTCTCCACGACTTCCGGCGACAAACTGGCGCAGGTGATGCTGGAGGAGACCTCGGAATATTCCGGCATCTTCCGCGCAGCCGTGTCCACGCGTCTGCCGCCGCCTCTCGTATCGGCCAGCGATTCCGCCTCGGGCGTCAATCCCTGCGATATCATCAACAGCCGCCGCGCCGGCGTCTGGCGCAGCCTTCCGGACGGCAAGAAGGGTAAATGGGTCGAGATCGACACGATGGGCTCCCACCTTGTCGCCGAGGCGTTGCTCAATGTGCCTCGGCCGAAGGCGATCACCCACTTGAAGCTCTTCGGTCGCCTGGCGAACGGGGAGCAGCTTGTCGGCGCCTTCCCGCCCGATCCTTCCGCTTCCCGAGGGGGCATTGTCGCGCAACATGCGGGCGTGCGTCTGCGCGACAGTGTCAACTTGCGGCGCCACCTCATCAAGCAGAGCCCGGCCTCGAAGCCGCTGGCCGACTGGCGCGTCGTCTTCGAAGGCGAGGGGTCCGAACAAAGCGCCCTTGTTGTCGGCACCTTCGCCGTTCCCGAGTCGCGCCGGCTCCGGATTCGTCTGGAGACGATCCTTGGCGAGTCCGACTCCCTTGCCGCCCAGGCCGTGGCGGATCTCCGCGCCAAGGCCGTCCGCGAGAACCGCCTGATGCGCGAAACCTGGGTGCAGATCCATCTCGACGGCGACAAGGTCTTCGAGGGCTCTGGCGAGGCGCTGGCCCGCCAGACCGGGGAATTCGACGTCGAGGCGGGTCCCCATCTGCTGGAGATCTTCGCAAGCGGACGAAGCCGCTACGATGCCTTCAAGCTCGTTGTCGAGCGGGAGGACGGTTCGTTCGGCGCGATGCCCTCCGAATGGACGGACGCCGTCGGCAACGAGGTTCTCGCCGCGTTTCTCAAGGATCGCGCCGAGATCGCGCAGACCGACACCGGATTCGCCGCCACGTTCAAAACGCCCTTGCGCCTGCGGTCGCTGCGCTGGGTGTTCGTCGATTTCACGGGCGACGAAGTCATCGTCGACGCCGCGGCCATCGTCGACGCCGCGGGCAAGCAGGTCATCCCCGTCGAGACGGACTACAGCGACACGCTCGCCAACGACACGCTCGAGGTGGCGCCGGGGGATCGCATCCAAGTCGCGTACGTGGATGCGTTGACGAGCGCGGGCGACAAGCGGATTCTCGAACGCGCCATCTCCTCGTCATTCCACGATGCCGATGTCGCCTTCCTCTTCGAGGCGTTCGAGATGACCGACAACGGCCCCTCGCAGCGCCTCTACGAGGCCTACCGCATCCTGCCCGGAGACGCGGTGCTGCTCAAGGTGGTGGATCCCGACATGGACGTCACGCCCGGGGTCGACGTCGTCTCGGTCAAACTCGCCTGCGGCAACCGCCCCGCGATTGAAGTCCAGGCGCAGGAGATCGTGAAGCCGGGGGGCCGCGCCGATGGAACGGACGTCGTCGTCGGCGGGGAGTTCGTCGCCGTCGTCAAGACCGTCGACGCCGCGGACGCCGGGGCGGTCGCGGCATCGCCCAAGGCGTTGCAGGTCGCTGCCGCCGAGATGGTGCGCGCCGTCTACCACGACCGGGAGAACACGACGCCGGGCATCCCCGTGGAGCGCGAGCGCAAGCTGCCGGTGTCCGGGAAGACCGAACCCAAGCTGCAGTTCTACCACACCTGGCGCGATTGGGTGGAGGACGATGGCGAGAATGCCCGCGGGCAGCTCCGCCAGATCCAGCGCCGTCCCGGCAACGAAAACGCCAAGGGCATTCTGAAGCCGGTCTTCAACGCCAAGCCCATGAGCGCCGAGGAGATGGCGGCCGAGGGACCGCTGCCGGTGAACGCCGCCGTGCCGATACCCATTTTCGTCGACGACCCTTCCCGCGCCCGCCATGCGGGCAGCCGGATCGTCGTCGAGGCGCTCGCGCAGAGCGAGATCGACGCGGCAGCGGCGGAGGGCCGCGAAGCCGCTTCCGAGACGATTCACCTCGGGCTTGGGGGGATGACGCGGGATATCCGGTTCGCGGATTCCGCGATCCATGCGCCGCTGTCCCTCGCCAATTCCCGCTTCGGCGCGCTACTCAAACTCCGCCTCGGCTCTGAGCCGCCCGAGGACCGGGGGGCGCCGGCCGCCGCATCGTCCACGGAGAAGGGTCAAGCGGAGCTGCAAGTGAGCGGCAGCGACGTCGTGCGGCTGCGCCTCCTTGACGAAAAGGGCGGCGTCCAGGCGGAGCGCTGGATCAAGCTCGTCTCCGCGGCGCGTCTCGCGCTGATGGACAGCACCTACGTCGCCGGCCGCGACGCCGTCCATCTGGGCGACCGGTTCAACATCCTTCTCGAGGATCCCGACTGCGACGTTTCGTCCACGCAGGACGTCGTGCAGGTCGGCGCATTCGCGCTGAAGGGCGGCGCCAAGCGCCTCGTGGCCCTGACCGAGACGATGCCCCATTCCGGCGTCTTCACCGGCGGCGTCCGCCCCGTTTATTTCGGCGACAAACCGGTTCCCGCGGAACTGGGCGACCAGATCCCCGTTGCCTACGGCGATACGCTGGCGGTCCGGTATTCCGACGCCGTCACGATTCCGCTGCTCATGCCCGGCGTCCTCGATGTGCGCGGCACCGTTCACCAGGGCGCCGACGGCAGGGTTCGGATGTTCAGCAAGCGCTTCCGAGACATGGAGCAGGCGGTTCAGGTCCAGTTCAGTCTGGCGGAATGCCTCTTTGAGAAGGCGAAGGAGCTGCGCAAGCTCGGACAGAAGGAAAAGGGCGCCGAGGCGATCGCCGAGGGGCGCGCCATTCTCGAGGCCGCGCTTCGCGACTACCCGGGCACCGATCACGCCGTGCAGGGCGAGTATCTCCTCGGCAATCTCTACCAGGAACTGGCCACCGAGCACAAGGACGCCGGCGAAATGACCGCGGCCCGTCCGCTCTACCAGGAGGCGCTGGCCCGGTTCTCGGGCATCCTCTCCACCTGGCCGGAGAGCGAGTATGCCGCACGCGCCCAGTACCACAAGGCGCTCTGCCTCGAGATGCTGAAGGACTACGCCCGCGCCAGCGAGGAGTACGTCAAGATGACCTACATGTACCCCGAGTCCCCGCTCGTGGGCGACGCCACGATCCGCTTGGCGACCTACTACTACGCCCAGGAGAAGAAGTACGACACGGCCGGGCGCATCTACGCCAACTTCCAGAAGCGATTCCCGGCGCACGAGCGCGCCCCGGGCGCCCTCTTCATGGGCGCGCAGTGCCGCATCAAGCAGGCCGAGACGCTCTGGGGGGCGGATTTCGGCAAGGGAGCCATGCCGGCGCTCGTGGCCGACGAATACCATGCGGCGATCGAGGCGTTCAACACGCTTATCGACACCTATACCGGCTCCAGCGAACAGGAGCAGAAACTCCGAGCGCAGGCCATGTACTGGGCCGGCGATTCCAGCTTCAAGGTCGGAGACTTCAAGAACGCCTACCTCCACTTCAAGCGCACCGTGTTCGAGTATCCCGAAACCGAATGGGCGCGCCGCGCGCGCGGCATGCTCCTGCAGGAGAGCAAGTCGTTCGAGGCGCTTGAGCAGTGAGGCCGCACTCCATGGATGCCCGTATGAAGCGAATTCCGTTCAAGAGCCTGCGCCCCCTCCGCATCGCCGCGGCGATCGTCGCCGCGGCCACGCTTGCCGCCGATGCCGCTCAGGAGTGGAACTGGCGCCTCCCCGCCGAAACGTACCAGCGACTCGACATCCCGCAGCGCACCAGCGAAGACCGCGCATCTGGCCTTCATGCTCGCGGCGAGCAGTCCCGCCGCGAACGCAAGGAATCGGACGCCGTCGCCTCCTTCCGCGCCGCGTCGCAGGAGTGGAAGCGCTTCACCATCGAGTACGTGGACGCGCCGGAATCCGCGCTCGCCCACGCCCATTTCATGCAGGCCTACGATCTGCACCTCGCCAAGGACCGCAACGAGGCCGTCAAGCTCTACACCGAAGTCCTCGATTTCTACCCTGACACGCCCGCCGCGCAGGTCATGGCGCTCTTCTGGCGCGGCGAGGCGCACCGCGAGAACGGCGACCAGGCGCGTGCCATGGCCGACCTCGCGGCGATCGCGGAGATGGAGGATGTCGCAGGGCACCCCTTGGCCGTCGTCGCACTCGAGCGCCTCGCAGAAGACGCCTGGAGCCGCATGCAGTGGGAGCCCGCCGCCGCGCGCTGGCAGGCCATCGCCGAAGACCAGCCCGATCCGCCGCGCGATTCCCGCGATCGCGCGCGGCGCCGCCTGATGATGTGGCGCGGACTCGAAGAACGCTGGGACGAGGTCGCGCGCATCGCCGAATCCGCCGGTGCCGACGCCAAGGCGCGTGCCGACATCCTGGGCGGCTTCATGTGGAGCACCTGGAACCAGGATCTGCCCAACTGGCTGCGACCGAGCTA
Source organism: uncultured Lentisphaerales bacterium (assembly GCA_964451695.1). Lineage (GTDB taxonomy): Bacteria > Verrucomicrobiota > Kiritimatiellia > RFP12 > UBA3636 > JAAZAI01. Next base: position 9,726 of record CAYVJM010000025.1, read on the forward strand.
CTTCGAGCGCCGCTTCAAGGGCTCCGACGCCGCGACGGCGGAACAGAAGTTCCGCGCGAAGCTCGTCGACTGGTATGCCGCGCGCCGCTCTGTCTTCGCGGAGGCGGGGCGCGACTGGGATCACGACCTGGCCGTCTTCAACTACCGTCGCCAGCTCGCGCCCGACAAGGCATCAACGCTGGCAACCGAGCTGGGCGCGAAGTTGCGCGCCTCGCAGGTGGACGCCGCGGAGAAGGAGCGCCGCGCCCGCGGTCTGATCGACCAGCTCGTCCAGGCCGGCATGGCGATCGAAGCCCGCACCTTGCTCGGGTTCGTCCCCAACGCGGTCGATCGCCTTCGCCTCGCCTATTCGATCGAGGAGCGCACGGGCCACTTCGCCGAGGCGGAGTCCATCCTCGGCCAGCTCGAGCGCAACGAGGACCCCGCCGTGGTCCTCGCCGCCAAGCGCAGCCGCGCCTACCTCTACAAAGACCGCATGAACGCGCCCGAGAAGGCGATTCCGCTCTACATCGAGATCGCGGACCCCCCGGGCACGCTCTGGGCGCTGCAGGAGTGCTACTGGCGCGTTGGCAAAAAGCCCCAGGCCCATGCCACCTTGACGGAAATCGCCAGCGTCTTCCCGGGCGACGCGGCTCGAGCCATGTTCCAAAAGGCGGACTACTTCCAGCGCGAGAACGACAAGGCGCAGGCGATTGCGCACTACCGGCGCATCCTCGCGCATCCGGATTGGAAGAAGACGGGTGAGGCGTCCAGCGCCCACCAGCGGCTTGAGCAGCTCGGGGTGGACACGGGCGGCGCCGTCATCCACGGCATCAACTAGCGATGGCTTGGGACCTGAACATGCGAACGGACACGGACACCATGAAAACGAGACACGGAGTGGCGGGGATGCGCTGGCGCGCGATCCTCCTGGCAGGCATCGCCGCGGCGGCCCTCGGGGCTTACGGACAAGCGACCGACGGTGACAAGGCCGATGGCGAAAACGGGGGCGCCACGCCGCGTCAGCTCGAGGCGCGCGCCTCCCGCATGGTCGCCAACGCCGAGGAGATGATTCAGGGCGGAGACGAGACGCGCGGCGTCGGGATGCTCGAGGCCGTCCCCAAGATGTTCCCCGAAACGCAGGCGCGCTTCAAGGCATTCCTCGCCCTGGGCCGCCAGCGCATCGCCAAACGCCAGCTCGACGAGGCCCTCGCCGTGCTCCGCATGGCCGAGGCGGCGGATGCCGAGGATGTCCGCGCCGAGGCGCTCATGCTCCAGGCCAACGCGTATCGCGAGCAGAAACGCCCCGGCGAGGCCGTCACCTTGATGCGCCGCATCACGCAGGACTTCCCCGCCAGCCCGTTTGCCAACGACGCCTACTTCGGCATCGGCCAGATCCACTTCGACGGCGGCCGCTGGGCGAAGGCCGTCGAGGCGTTCAGCATGGTCGGCACCGCCGTCCCCGAGGCGCGTAGCGAGGGGACGAACGCCGTCGTTCTGGCCGAGGCCGGCCAGATGCTCTTCGTCCACGTCGTCGACCGCGACCTGCCCATTCTCGCGCAGCTCGGCGAGAAGCTGGGCGTGCGCGCCACCGCGCGCTCGGGAGATGTCGAGGCGATGGCCCTCGAACCCTACGGCGGAGACGGCGGGGACGCGCTGGCCTCCATTCAGACGGTCACGGAGCCTTCGCAGCCCAACGATGGCAAGCTCACCGTGCAAGGCGGCGACGAAGTGTCGGTGGAGTACGTCGACAAGACAACCGCAACCGGCGCGATCGACGTCCCGCAGCAGGCCCGGGTCAAGATCGTCTCCACCGGCGTCCTTGCGTTCATGGACGGCGCGTACCGCCAGAGCGTCAAGGGGATTTTCGCCGGTCAGCCGGTCTTTCTGCGGTTGCGCGACCTGGACCTTGATGCGACGCCGCAGCCCGACAAGGCCGTCGTCACCGTCGCCGCGACGTACGTCAAGCCCGCGCCGACCCAGGAGGAGATCGCGCTGGGCGCGGAGCCTCTGCCGGAAGGCGAGCAGATCGTCCTCGAACGCGCGAACCTCCAGATTCCCTTGCTGGAGACCCAGGCGCGCTCCGGCGTCTTCGAGGGGCGGTTCGTCCCGATCCTCGTCGACACGAACGTCCCGGCGCCCGCCGGCGTCCTCGCCGTCGCCGCGGAGGACGTGCTGACGGCGACTTACGAGGACGTCCGGCACCTGGCCGGCGAGAACCCGCTCGCGCGCACCGCCAAGGTCGTCGTGCTTGTGGGCGGAAGCACCGATCCGCAGAGCATCGTCGCCTCCTCGAGCGATCCCGACGTGCAGTCCCGCAAGCTGCTGCTCGAGGCGCAGCTCCTCCAGAAATGGGGGGGCATCTTCAAGGAAGTCGGTCTCGACGCGCATGCCAAGGCCAAGTCCGAAGAGGGGCTTCGGAACGTCATGGAGATCATGGATCTGGCGTTCCGCCACAGCCTCGATCGGACCATCGTTGAAAGCACCTACGTCGTCAAATGGGATCTCCAGCTTCTGCAGAACAACCTCGGCGCCGCCATCCAGACCTGCCGCGACCTCGTCCGCCGCTACCCGGACACCGTCTATGCGGACCTCGCCCTGATGAAGATCGCCACGGCCAAGGCCGAGTCGAGCGAGGCGCGCGACATCCAGGAGGCCATGCAAGTCTTCGGTTCCGTCATTTCGCTGCCCAACTCCGGAAACAAGGCGGAGGCCCAGTACCGGATCGCCCAGTCCCAGGAGAAGCTGGCCAAGATCCGCGCCGCCGGGAGCGGTCGCCAGCCCGATTTCGCCAGCGCGATCCAGGCCTTCCGGACATGCGCCGAGACCTACCCGGACTCCGCGTTCGCCGGCGACGCCTTCAAGCGCATCGTCGACTACTACATTTCGCTGCGCGACTACGCGCGCGCCGCCGAAACCCTTGAACGCGTCTTCCAGGACTACGCAGACGCGCCTTGGCTCGACGAGATGCTCCTGCAGTGGGGCATCGTGCTCTACCGCCAGGGGGACAAGCCGGGCGCCACGGCGAAGTTCCAGCAGGTGCTGGAGGAATATCCCGGCGGCGAGGCCGCCAAGACGGCATCGGCCCTGCTCGACAGGGTGGCGCAATAATCACTTTGGTGTTCTGAAATCGGCAAGAAGAAAGGAAGGTTGAGATGTTTGGAATTCTCATGGACGGCGGTTGGATGATGCTGCCGCTTGTCATCTGCTCCGTGGTCGCCGTGGCGATCATCATCGACCGCGCCCGCGCGTTCCGCGCGGCCGGATCGGCTCACGAAGCGCTCCGCAAGCAGGTCGCCGCCGAGTTGCGCGCCGGCCGCGCCGAGGCCGCCGCGGAGGCGTGCGCCGCCGCCCAGGGGCCCGTGGCCGCCACCGTCCTCGCCGGTCTCCGGCGCTATGCGACCCTCAAGGCCCGCGGCAAGGCGCCCGAGGAGATCGAGCCTGTCGTCGCCAAGACGATGGAGGAGTACGCTCCGAAGGCCATGCACGGTCTTCAGAAGCGTCTCAACGGCCTCGTTCTCATCGCCTCGATCTCGCCGCTGCTCGGCATGACCGGCACGGTCACCGGCATGATCCGCTCCTTCGACGTCATGGCGGCCAGCGCCGGTCTCGATCCTGGCGCCGTCGCCGGCGGCATCGCCGAGGCGCTCATCACGACCGCCGCCGGCCTGCTCATCGCCATGCCCGCCGTCATCGCCCACAGCGCGTTCTCCAAGCGCATCGAGGACTACACCGTGACGATCGAGTCCTGCGTCGCGGACATCGTGGACTTCATCAGCGGCGAACAGGGATGAAGAAGCCCGAGTTCAGAAACATCGAGATCGACATTCCGTCTTTCTCGGACATCGCGTTCCTGCTGATCATCTTCTTCATCCTGACGACCAGCATGAGCCGGCCGATGGGGCGCGTCATCGACATTCCCTCGGCCTCGCAGCCGGACGAGAAGAAGACGGACAAGGGCACGCCCTCCGTCAGCATCCTCGCCGACCGCATTCTCTTTGGCGAGGGCCAGGCGGAGGGCAAGGAGATCACTCCCACCGAACTCCGCAACGCCCTGCTCGTGCGCAATCTCCGGGACGCCGCGGACAGCGACCGCATGGTCGTCGTCGAGGTCGCCGAAGACGTCGGCTACGAACGCTACTACCAGACCCTCGCGATGATCGCCGAAACCGGCGGCATCGTCGCCATGCTCTCCGACTGACCCCGCCATGATCAAGCGCCGGAAAAAATCCATCCCGATCATCCCCACCGCCTCGATGGGGGACATCGCGTTTCTGCTGATCATCTTCTTCATGCTCGCCAGCACGTTCATGAAATCCGCGAACGTCACGGCGCAGGAGCCCGCGAGCCCCGACGTTGAGCCTCAGGAGCCCGCGCTCGTCTCCGTGATCATGGACCAGGACGGCAAACTGTGGCTTCAGGGCGTCGAAATCGGCCAGAGCGAACTTGCCGGAGGCGTCCAGCTCGCCGTCGGCGAGGATCGCAAGAAACCCGTCCACGTCAAAATCGACAAAACGCGCACCGCCGCGGACTTCCTGCCGGTGATCCAGGCGCTCAGCGAGGCCGGTGTGCGCATCATGCTGACCGGAGCCAGGGTCGACGATCCCGGCGCGACCGGCGCAATTTCAAATTCAGACCAGAGAGGTGCACAATGACAATCAAGGATCCGGACATGCTGCTCGATGACGTCGGGCGCTCCATCATGGTTAAGGCGATGGTCATCTCGGCCGCGGTGCATGCCGTCGTCATCTTCGGCACGTCGTTCGGCCTCTACGCCGACTGGGCCGAGTTCGGCGTCCACAGCCCGTCCACGATCAAGCTGATGCGCAAGGCGCGCGACGAAAAGGTCGAGGAAGACGCCCGGCGCCAGGCCGCCGAGGCGCGCGCCGCCCAGGCCCAGGAGGCGGCCGTCGCGTCCGATGGCGCCGATGGCGCGACAAACGCCCCTGCGGAAGCGCCGTCCGCGGCGCCGGCGGGCGGTGCGAAGCCCGGGGCGAAGACCGACGCGGCGCCGACGGCGCCCGAGCTGGAGCCGCTTCCGCCCAAGTCCGGGTTCACGCTCGGCGAAGACTTCAACATCTAGCCGTTCCATTGGAGCCTCGACGAACCAGTGAGACGAGTGATGGGACAATGGGGGAGGGGAGACGGCGGCGAGCGCCTCGCGGCGCGCGCGGTCGAGGCGGCCTGTGGCGCGATGGCGTGGCTGCACCGGCTCCTTGCGCGCGTTCTCGGTGGCGCTGTTGCCGCGTTCTGGCGCGCCCAGGGCCGACTCCGGCCGCCGTCGAAGATGGGACTGGCGTTTCTCGTGCTCGCCGCGATCATGGCGTGGTTCGCCTGGTTCTTCCCCACGGGCTACATCGCCTGGGCGCATTGGCAGGAGGATCTCGTCCGCCTGCTCGAGCGCACCGGCGGTCTGGCCTCCGCCTTCCGCGTGCGCGCGCTTGCGATCGCCGCCGCCGTGCTCTGCCTCGCGGCTTCTGGCGCCGCGTGGATCCGGAGAATGGGTTCGCTGTGGATGATGAAAGCCGCCTGGGCGCTTGTCTTCCTGGCCTGGGCCAGTGCGTTTTCGTGGAGCCTCTCCGCGCCGGCCGGACTCAACACCGCCGACTTTCGGATGTTCGATAGCGCCTCCCGAAACTCCCTCTGGGCCGCGGCCATTTTCCACGGCGTGCTGCTTCTCCTTCCCGTCGCCATCGCGCTGCTCTGGATTGTCATGGCCGAGACGCGTCGCTGGTATGCCCGTTATCCGTGGGTCGATCCCCAGATCGGCGATCGACTCGTCGACAACCTCCGGACTGGCGGCGCCGATCCGCGTTTCCGCACGTCAGGCTACTGGTCGGCAGGCCTCTTCGTCTTCGTCCTCGTCCTGCCGTTTCTCATCCGCGGCTGCGGCTGGGAGGAGCCCTACGGGCTGATCCAGGGGAGCGGCGCGCCCGAAATCGAAGTCGCGGTGGTCAAGCGTCTCAAGCAGCCCAAGAAGCAGAAGAAACTCGTCGTCAACGCCTGGAGCCCGTACATCTTCGACCGGATGAAGATCGACGACACCGACGTGATGAAGAACCTCATGCAGGAGACGACGGACACGTACTCCGCCCAGACGCCCAAGACGGGCGGCAAGCTCGGCAAGGGCGGTGGCAAGACCGGCGGATGGCCCAAGGGCATGGCAGGCGCGATGGTGCGTTTCATCCGCCTGAAGTACAACGGCGGCGATTGGGATCAGGACATGGGTCGCGGCGCGGACTACAACCTCCTCGTCCACTTCAATCAAGTCACCGGTTTTCCCATCGCCCGGGACACCGAGGCCATCGAGATCAGCCGCCTCAAGCGCTTCCCCAAGGACAA
>CAYVJM010000026.1:0-15268 GCA_964451695.1 uncultured Lentisphaerales bacterium
CGGAGTACCGTCCTGGGCTCGGCGCGAGTGGCGCAGGCGCCGCATTCGCGACACAACCCCGAAGACTGACCGAGTACCGGGCCGAACCGGCTAACCCCGTTTTGCGGACGCTTCGCCTTTTCGTTTCCTGGGTGGCTGATTGACGCAAGTAATTCGTATGAAGGCCGCAATCTCAAGAAACGGCGCGCTCGGAGATCGCGCCCTACCACGAAAACGCCGCCAATTGGGGTGGCCACGAGGTAGGGCGGGCTCTCCGAGCACGCCGCTTGCATCAATCAGCCACCCAAGTTTCGTTTTGCAACCCGATCGGCTCAGCGCTTCCAGAGGCCGGGCATGAAGAGCATCAGCGCGGTGTAGAGTTCGAGGCGGCCAAGGAGCATGCAGGCGATCAGCACCGTCTGGCCGCCATGCGGGATCGCGCCGAAATTGCGCGTGGGGCCAACGGCGTCGAGGCCGGGGCCGACGTTCCCGAGGCAGGCAATGACCGAGGACGTCGCCGTCTCGAGGTTCTCCGTGTAGAACGTCATCAGGAACGAGGCCAGGGCGAAGACGAGGACGAAGATCATGAAGAAGGCGCCGATGTGCGAGACGATCTCGGGCTCCACGGGGCGGTCCCCGAGCTTGACCTTGATCGCCGCCGTCGGGCGCATGAAGATCTTCGTCTCGCGCAGGACGCTCTTGACGACGACCACCAGGCGGACGACCTTGATGCCGCCGCCTGTGGAACCGGCGCAGGCGCCGATGAACATCAGCAACATGAGGACGAAGCGCGAGGCGTTCGGCCACTGGTCGTAGTCCGCCGTGCAGAAGCCGGTCGTCGTCATCAGGGAGGTGGCGGTGAAGAAGCCGTCGCGCAGACAGCGGCCGAGAGATGCCGCGCCGGCGCCCCAGGCGTTGAAGGCGACGAACGCGCCGCAAACCAGCAGCACGAGGGCGTAGGCCTTGAACTCGGGATCCTTGAAGTAGCATCCCGGCTTGCGGGTCAGCGCGAGGTGGTGCAGGGAGAAGTTGACGCCCGAGATGAACATGAAAAACGTGACGATCAGATCGATGGCGGGGCTGTCGTAGGCGCCCAGACTCGCGTTGCGCGTCGAAAAGCCGCCGGTGGCGATGGTGGCGAAGGAGTGGCAGACGGAATCGAACCAGCCCATGCCGCCAACCCATTTGAGCAGGAGCGTCTCGGCCAGCGTCAGGAGCAGATAGACGCCCCAGAGCAGCTTGGCCGTCGTCGCGATTTGCGGGGTCAGCCGGTCCTTGAACGGCCCGGGCATTTCGGCCCGGTAGACCTGCATGCCGCCGACGCCGAGGAACGGCAGGATGGCCACGCAAAGCACAAGCACGCCCATGCCGCCGTACCAGTGCGTGAGCGCGCGCCAGAAGAGGATGCCCCGGGGGAGCGCCTCGACGTCTGTAACGACCGTCGCGCCGGTCGTCGTGAACCCCGAGACCGTTTCGAAGACGGCGGGGACGAACTCGGGGATCGTCCCGGAGAAGAGGTACGGAAGCGCGCCGACGCAGGCGACGAGCAGCCAGCCGATGGTGACGACGCCGAAGCCGTCGCGCCGCGCAAGGGCGGCGCCGCCCCGGGTGAACCAGGCGCCGGCGAGCGAGAGACCGACGGCGAGGGCGCCGGACTCGACGAACGCGCGCTGGACGGCAAGCGAGTCTCCGCAAACGTACGAGACGAGGGCGCACGCCAGAATGGTGAGGCCCACGACCAGCGTCATGAGGGAGACGAGATGGAAGACGGCGCGCTTGTTCATGGGCGGGGCGTCACCGGCGGAACATGTCCTGGATCTTGCGGACGGCCGAGGGGTGGGAGAAGACGAGCATGCGGTCGTCGGCGTTGAGCGTCATCTCGCCGGTCGCGGGGATCACGTCGTCGCCGCGCAGCACGACGGCCACGATGGCGTCGCGGGGGAAGCGGATCTCTTTGAACGGGATCCCCAGGTAGCGATTCTGGGCGGAGACCTGGATGTCGAGCAGTTCGCCGGGCATGTTGTGGATGATGGCGGCCGCGCGGACGTTGCGGCTGCGCAGGTAGTGCAGGATCCCGCGGGTGAGGGATTCGAAGGGGCTGATGATGCGGTCCACGACGCCGAGCGTCTCGACGGCGGGGATGTAGTCGGTGCGGCCGATCTGGGTGATCGTGAAGTCGACGCCGCGCTTGCGCGCCATGAGGCAGTTCATCACGTTGTCCTCGTCGTCGCCGGTGACGCCGATGAACGCCGTGCGGGGCACGACGCCCGCGTCGTCGAGCGCGGAGGCGGCGAGGGCGTCGGCGTTGAGCACCATCGTGCGGCGCAGTTCGCCGGAGCAGTAGAGCGCCCGTTCCTTGTCGCGCTCCATGAGCACGACGTCGAGGCCCCATGACTCCATCGTGCGAGCGACGGCGAGACCGATGTCGCCGCCGCCGCCGACGATGACCTTGACGAAGGGGGTGAGGCCGGGGTTCATCCAGACGGAGAAGGCGCGGATGTCGTCGGGCGCGCCGACGAGGTAGACGGCGTCGTCGCAGGCGAAGACGGTGTCGCCACGCGGGATGATGAGGCCGTCGCCTCGCCGGATGGCGATGATGCGGATGCGCCCGAGCAGTTCGCGGTCCGGCAGCGTGGCGGGGGTGAGGCCGATGATGGGGCTGTCCTGCCCGACCTCGAAGCCGACGACCGAGGCGCGTCCCTCGAAGAGGTCGAAGGACTCGATGGAACCGGGCAGCGCGAGCGCGCGGCAGATTTCCTCCGCGCAGGCCGTCTTCTGGTTGATCACCAGGTCGATGCCCATCTTCCCGAGATCGTAGCGCGCGAGGCCGCGCTGATACTGGCTGCTGCCGACGCGGGCGATCTTGCGCGGGACGCCGCCGGCGTGGGCGAAGAGGCACGCCAGGATGTTGGTCTCGTCCGAGTTGGTGACGGCGACCACGATGTCCGCCTTCTCCGTCTCGGCCTGCGCGAGCACGGCGGGATCCGAGCCCGAGCCGCACACCGTCATGACGTCCAGCGACTCCTGGGCGAGAGCGAGGGCGGCCTCGTCCGGATCGACCATGACGACGCTGAAGCGCTCTTCGGAGCAGAGCCGCTTGGCGAGGAGCCTGCCTGCGTTTCCGGCGCCTATGATGACGATTTTCATGTTGAAAGGCGGCGCGGGACGTTCACGGACCGAGTCGGGGGCAGTGTCCCTATTCCTCGGTCTCGTGGTGCTTGTAGGGCGATTCGGCGACGATCTTGGGCGCGACGTTGGAAGGAACCACGTCGTAGCGCGAGAAGGTCATCTCGAAGGAGGCCTGGCCGCCGGTGATCGAGCGCAGCTCGGCCGCGTAGCGGAAGAGCTCGCCCTGCGGGACGTCCGCGAGGATCACCTGCATGTCGTCCTCGTTCTCGTAGCCGAGCACGCGGCCGCGCTTGTGCGTCAGGTCGCCGGTGACGGCGCCCATGAACTGCTCGGGCGTCGAGATGCGCACGCTCATGATCGGCTCGAGGAGCACCGGGCGCGCCTTCGAAAGCGCATCGCGCAGGGCGTAGGAGCCGGCGATCTTGAACGCGATTTCCGAAGAGTCCACGTCGTGGAAGGAACCGTCGTAGACGCGCACCTTGATGTTGACAACGGGGTATCCGGCGATGGAGCCGTGGAGCATGCGCTCGACGACGCCCTTTTCGATGGCGGGGATGAAGTTGCCGGGAATCGAGCCGCCGACCGTGTTGTTGACGTACCAGTCCTCATCGCCCTCCTGCAGAGGCTCGACCTTCAGGTAGACCTCGCCGTATTGGCCGCGGCCGCCCGACTGCTTCTTGTGCTTGTGATGGCCGTCGCCCAGCGCGGTGACCGTTTCGCGGTACGCGATCTTCGGGGTGCTGAGCTTGACCGTCACGTTGGACATCTGCTTGAGCAGGTTCACCGCGACGTCGAGATGGACGTCGCCAAGGCCCTTGAGCACCGTTTCGTGCGTCTCCGCGTTGCGCTCGACGCGCAGCGTCTGATCCTGCTCGAGGAGGCGCTGGAGCGCAGGCCCCAGCTTGTCGTCGTCCGCCTGCGTGGCGGCGGTGACAGCCGCGAACATCACCGGATCGGGGAACTTCACCGGGCGCGCGCGGAACGGGTTGCCCGGCGCGCAGAGCGTGTCGCTGACCTTCGTGGCCTTCAGCTTCGGGATGGCGACGATGTCGCCGGATGTCGCCGAGGCGACGTTGACGTACTTCTTGCCGCAGGGCACGAGCAGGGCGGAGACCTTTTCGCGGCCGGAGCCCGGATTCTCGACTTCCGTCTCGGCATGAAGCGTCCCGGCCAGGACGCGGACGTAGCTCATCTGCCCGACGAAACTGTCCGAGACCGACCGCCAGACGAGGCCGAAGAAGGGGCGCGAGGGCGAGGTGTCGATCAGTTGGCCGTCGGCGTCCGTGCGCGCGCGCTGCAACGGGTTGGCCGTCCATTTCACGATCGTGTCGAGAAGCTCCTGCACGCCGGCTCCGACGAGCGGGAAGACCGGGACGACCGGAATGAACGCACCGGAGATCACGGCCTTGACGAGCCCGGCGGCGACCTCCTCCGGGGCGAGAGTCCCTTCCAAGAGGAACTTCTCGGTCAGCGCATCGTCGCTCTCCGCCGCGCGCTCCATGAGCTGCGTCTTCGCCTCCCCGACCGCTTCCGCGAATGCGGCCGGAACGTCGCCCGCGAAGACCGACACGACGGACTTGCCGTCGGCCGCCGGGAAGGCGACGGGAATGCATCCCGCGCCGAATGCGTTGCGCAACACTTCGACGGTCTTCAGAAAATCGGTGTTGTCCTTGTCGAGACCGGTCACGGCGATGACGCGCGAGACGACGCCAGTCTGGACGAAGCACTTCCAGGCGCGGCGCGTGCCGACTTGCACGCCGCTCGAGGCGTCCACCGCCAGCACGCCGGAATCCGCCGACCGGCAGGCCGAGCGGAGCTGGCCGTAGAAGTCCATGAAGCCCGGCGTGTCCGTGAAGAAGAGATTGTACGCCGCACCGCCCGCTGCCGTATGCTTCGCGTTGAACGTGGCCGAGAAAATCGAGATCTTGCGCGCCTTCTCCTCCTCCGTGAAGTCCGAGATGCTGCTGCCATTGGCCGTGGCGCCCAGACGGTCGTTGAGACCCAGTTTGAAGGCCAGGGCGTCGGTCAACGCGGTCTTGCCGGAGCCGCTGTGGCCTGCGATCACGAAATTGCGGACGTTTTCAACGGGTATGTCGTGCATCAGTCGGAATCCAATTCTGCAACGAAGGTTGCGCTGAGCCTGAAAAACCATTGCCCTGCCGTGCCTCACGGCAAAGCTTCATCCAAACAATGCGGCCAGTATGCCACAAAGACCGCCTGCGTTCAACTGCATTTTGGCCCGGTCTTCTTCTTGGGGCAACGTCAGCGCTGAGGATCGGCGAGCGTGCGAGCCTACCATGCACGACGTCTGTTTACCACAAAAACACCGTCTTTTTCATGAAGTTTGATGTGTTTCATGGTTCAACCATTCTACGGCACTCATTAACCGCAAAGCGCAAAGATCGCAGAGCCATCGTGTCAATTCTGTCCAAAATGCAGGCTTGGAGGTTCGGGGGCAATTCCGGCTCGCCGGGACGGCATCGCCCCACCTCGCTTCGCCGCCATATCGGGCGCGAGGTTGCGTTTCGAGGCGAAAAACGGTAAAGTTCGCGATTTCAAGCCCCATCGAACAAGTTTCGGAGAATCTCCATGTCCGTCCGCGTCCGCTTCGCACCCAGCCCCACGGGAAATGTCCACATCGGCAACATCCGCGCGGCCGTCTTCAACTGGCTCTTCGCCCGCCACGCCGGCGGGAAGTTCCTCCTCCGCGTCGAGGACACCGACCGCGAGCGCTCGACGCCCGAGGCGATCGAGACGCTGCTCGCCTGCATGGCGTGGCTCGATCTCGACTACGACGAGACGCCCGTCTACCAGAGCGCGCAGACCGCCCGCCACCTCGCCGTGGCGGCCGACTTCGAGGCCCGCGGCCTCGCCTACCGCGAGAACAAGGGCGGTGCCGGCGAATGCCTCGTCTTCCGCATGCCCCGCGAGGGCGAACTCGTCTTCCAGGACCTCGTCAAGGGCCGCATGCGCAAGCAGGCCAAGGACGTCCCGGACTTCGTGATCGTCCGCTCCGACGGCACGCCCGTATTCCACCTCGCCAACGTCGTCGACGACGTGGACATGGCCATCTCGCACGTGATCCGCGGCGACGACCACGTCGAAAATACGTTCAAGCACATCGAGATCTTCAAGGCGATGGGCGCGACGCCGCCCGAGTACGCCCACCTGCCCATGATCGTCAACAACCAGGGCAAGCCGTATTCGAAGCGCGACGGTGCGGCGTTCGTCGGCGAATTCAAGGAGCAGGGCTACCTGCCCGAGGCGCTCTTCAACTTCCTCGTCCTCCTCGGTTGGGCGCCCGGCGACGACCGGGAGATCATGACCCGCGCGGAGATGGTCGAGGCGTTCACCCTCGACCGCTGCAAGTCGAGTGCCGCCCGGTTCGACATGAAGAAGCTGCGCTGGATGAACGGCGAGTACATCGCCCATCAGCCGCGCGAGGCGTTCAAGCGCGAGTTCCTCGCCCGGATGGCCGCCGCAGGGCTTCCCGCCACGCCGCTCTCCGGCGATCTCGACGCCGTCCTCGACCCCGTCCAGCCCCGCACGAAAACCTACGCCGACATCCCCGGGAACTGCGCGTTCTTCTTCACCGACGACCTCGCCTTCGACGAGGCGGCCGTCCAGAAGCGGCTGAGGCCCGCGGGAACCGCCGCGCTCCTGCGCGAGATGGCGGACGTCTTCGCGGCACTGCCCGCATTCGACGTCGCGGCACTGGAACAGACCGTGCACGCCAAGGGCGAGGCCCTCGGCGGCCTCGGCGCCGTCGTCCATCCGCTGCGCGTCGCCGTGTCCGGTGTCGCGGAAGGTCCCGGTCTCTTCGAGATGCTCGCGATCATCGGCCGCGAGCGCGTCTGCGCGCGGCTGCGCAAAGCGGCGGAGATCGCCGGCTGACGCGCCGGAAGGCGCAGGAGGAAACGCCCCATGAACGAAACCATCGAACAGCCCGGCGACGAGGCGAAGGCACGCGTCGTCGCGATCGTGGGACGACCCAACGTCGGCAAGTCCGCGGTGTTCAACCGCATTGCGCGCAAGCGCATCGCCATTGTGCATGAGCAAGCCGGCGTCACGCGCGACCGCCTCATGCGCGAAGTGTACTGGGGCGACCAGCGCTTCACGCTCATCGACACCGGCGGCATCATGAACATCGACAACGAGCGCATCGCCGACCGCATCGACGCCGGCATCCGCATGCAGGCCGAGGCCGCGCTCGGCGACGCCGCCGTCGTCGTCTTCGTCGTGGACATCCACGAAGGCCTCTCGCCGATGGACCAGGAGGTCGCGGCCATCCTGCGCCGCGCCGGCGCCGAAGTCGTCGTGGCCGCGAACAAGGCGGACGCGCCGGAGTTCGACGACGCCTCGGCCGACTTCGCCAAGCTCGGCTTCCCCATCTTTCCGATCTCCGCCCTCCACGGACGCGGGTTCGACCGGCTCATGGACGACGTCCTCCGGCGGCTCCCCCCCCAGGTCGAGGCGTTCGGCGCCGGTCCCGACGACACCCGCAACGACCTGTGCGTGGCGATCGTCGGTCGCCCCAACGCCGGCAAGTCCTCCTACATCAACAGGCTTCTCCGCGCCGAACGCGTCCTCGTCTCCGACGTGCCGGGCACGACGCGCGACAGCATCGACGTGCCCTTTTCCGTGGAAGGCCGCCGCTACACGCTCATCGACACCGCGGGCGCCAGGCGCGAGACGCGCGTCGACACCGCCGTCGAACGCTACAGCCGCATGCGCATGGAGGAGAGCGTGGCGCGCGCGGACATCGTCGTGCTCATGCTCGACGCCACGCGCGGCGTCGGCCTCCTCGACAAGCAGCTCGCGAGCCTCATCGTCGAGCAGGGCAAGGGCTGCGTGATCGCCGTGAACAAGTGGGATCTGGCGGAGGAGACCGAACAGGCCTTCTCCGAGAAGCTCGCCTACGAATTCAAGTTCATGGCGCACTGCCCCGTCGTCTACCTCTCCGCAGCGACGGGACGCAACGTGGACCGCGTGCTGGCGGCGATCGAGCACGTCGCCGCCCAGTGCCGCGCCACGCTCCCCACCGGCATCCTCAACCGCGTGCTGGCGAAGGCCTACGAGTCGATCGGCGTCCCCAACAAGGCCGGCCGCCCGCTCAAGATGTACTACGCCACCCAAGTCGGCGTGAACCCGATCGTCGTGCGCGTCTTCATCAACGATCCGCGCCGCCTGCCCGGGAACTACAGCCAGTTCCTCGTGAATTCGCTTCGGCGGGAGTTCGGCCTCGAGGGCGTCGTCGTGCGCATCCAGTTCCGCGAGCGCGCCCGATCCACCGCCGGCCAGGCCCCGAACGCCCCCTCCGCAGCCCGCGCCAGACGCCCCGCCCCGGGCGGAGACGCCAGCCCCAAGGCCCGAACGCAGGCACGCGTCGCCAGCCCCAAGACCCGGACGAAGGCGCGCCGCGCCGCGAAGCCCGGGGCCCGGCGTGGCTGACCTGCACTTTTCGCTGGATTTCCGGCTCACCTTATGCGAAAATGCTTGTTCATTTCGATTCGTTTGTCACACAGAAGAGGATTCCATGTCCGTAAAAGTTAGAATGACACGCACGGGCGCCAACCGGGACAACTGCTTCCGGATTGTCGCGACCGACACGCGCTTCCCCAGAGACGGCCGATTCATCGAGTTGCTCGGCTGGTACGACCCCAAGAAGGCCGGAAAGAACTTCGGCATCAATCTCGAGCGCATCGAGTACTGGAAGGGCACGGGTGCCCAGCTCAGCGACACGGTGTGCAGTCTGGTGCGCCGCGAGAAGAACGCGGCCAAGGCCGCGCAGTAGTCCCGCACGGCTCGAAAGGACGCCGGCGGTGAACGACGAGGGCCCCATCCAGATCGACATCGTCACCGTCTTCCCCGAGATGCTGTCCGGCTTTTTGGAGTCCAGCATGCTCAAGCGGGCCACCAAGCTCGGAGCGGCGCGGTTCAGTCTGGTCAACCTCCGGGACTTCGCCGAGGGCGCCAGACGCACCACCGACGACCGGCCCTATGGCGGCGGTCCTGGGATGGTGATGCTGGCCGATCCGATCGTGAAAGCCGTGGAGGCGCTCGGAGGCGCCGACGCGAAGCGGGTGCTGATGACCCCTTCGGGCAAGCCTTTCGGGCAGACCGACGCGCACCGCCTCGCCGGAGAACGGCACCTGATCTTCATCTGCGGCCACTACGAAGGCGTGGACGACCGGGTCCGGCAGCTCCTCCAACCCGAGGAACTTTCCATCGGCGACTATGTGCTGACCAACGGGGTTCTCCCCGCCGCCGTCGTCATCGACGCCGTGGTCAGGCTCCTGCCAGGCGTCCTCGGGGGCGAGGGCGCGACGGTAGACGAGTCGTTCGAAACCGGTTTGCTGGACTTCCCGCAGTTCACGCGGCCGGTGGAGTACCGGGGATTGAGAGTCCCCGAGATCCTCCAGAGCGGCAACCATGCGGCAATCGCCGCCTGGCGACGGCAGGAAGCGGAACGAATCACCTTGGAGCGAAGACCCGATCTCGCGGCCCGGATGGGGCTCCCCCGCCCCGACCCCGACCCAAGACGCAACAGAAGCAAACGCCGCCTCAGGCGGCAGGACAATACCACGGAGAACTTGGCAGGCCAGACGGGCCGGCCACCGGCGGCGCCCGGCGAGGGCGACGCCAAGCAGGAGAGCAACTGACATGAGCAACGTACTGGACCAGATCACAGCGGAAAACATCAAGCAGGATCTCACGCCGTTCGCCGTGGGCGATGGCGTCAAGGTCTCCATCAAAATCAAGGAAGGCGACAAGGAGCGCGTCCAGATCTTCGCCGGCACCGTGATCGCCCGCGACGGCCACGGCGCGAACGAGACCTTCACGGTCCGCCGCATCTCCTTCGGCGTCGGCGTGGAAAAGGTCTTCCCCGTCCACTCCCCCTACATCGAGAAGGTCGAGGTCGAGCGCTCGTCCCACGTCCGCCGCGCCAAGCTCTACTATCTGCGCGACCTCCGCGGCAAGAAGGCCCGCCTGCGCGAAAAGAAGAGCTAGGCCGTCTCCGGCGCTTCCTACGAATCCGCCAGATGCCGGTGGCTCCGCCATCGCATCTGGTTTTTCCGTTTCCACGTGCTCTCCTATGAACGCCAGTTCTGGGCCGCCTGCCCCGGCGCCCGCCTCGCAGGCGTCGACGAAGCGGGCCGCGGCCCGCTCGCAGGCCCCGTCGTCGCCGGCGCCGTCGCCATCCCCGAGGCACGGATCGCGGATCTCCAGGCCGGCCCCCTGCGCGACGTCACTGACAGCAAGCGCCTGAGCGCGCCCGAGCGCGAACGGCTCTTCGGCCTCCTCGAAACCCTGCCCGATGTCGCCTGGGCGGTCGGCATCGCCGAGCCCGCCGAAATCGACGCCGTCAACATCCTGCGCGCCACGCACCGCGCCATGGCCCGCGCCCTCGCCGCCCTGCCCGGTGGCGCCCCGGCCCACGCCCTCGTCGACGGTCTCCCCGTACGCGGTCTCCCCTGCCCTTCCACGGCCATCGTCAAGGGCGACGCGAAAAGCTTCCTGGTCGCGGCCGCCAGCATCGCCGCGAAGGTCGTCCGCGACCGAATCATGGACGCTCTCGACCTCCAGCGCCCCGGCTACGGCTTCGCCAAACACAAAGGCTACCCCACGCCTGAACACCTCGACGCGCTGGCCCGCCTCGGCCCCTGCCCCGAGCATCGGCGCAGCTTCGGCCCCGTCGCCGCCATCGTCCAGCCCAGCCTGTTCTGAACCGCATCTGCCATCCCGCCGGGGTCTGCCGCCGTCAGGCCTGAACGGCGCGGAGGGCTTCGAGCACTTCGTCCACCCCGACAAGCGCCATGCAGCGCCGCCCGCAGGACTCCGCGCCACCCACCTGATGGCAGGGGGCGCACCCTGCCGCGCGCTGGTGGTGCACGACGAAGGCGCGCTCCCCCTCGGGCGCCCAGAGCGGAAGACGACTGCTGCCTTCGATGACGACAAGCGGCCGTCCCAGCGCGTCCGCCAGATGCATCGGTCCCGTGTTCACCGAAACGACGGCGCCGCACTTCGCCAGCAGCGGCACCCAGCGGCGGACGCCCTCCGCCTCGCGGCATTCAATCTCGCCCGCCGCGAACCCCGTCGCCGCCAGCGCCTCCGCCGTTTCGCCAGGGCCGCACAACACCACCGGAATCCGACCCGCAGCCTGAAGCCGGCGCGCCAACTCGCGCCACCGCTCCGGCGGCCATCGCTTGCCCGCCCAAGGCGTGAGCGGCACGAGTCCGACGCGCCGCGGATCGGGGATGACGCCTCCCGCGGGCATCAGATGCCGCAGCGTCGGACGCCCCAACGTCGCGCCGGGCGGTGCGAAGGCGGCGTTGACGAGACGCCGAGAGACGTCGCGGCGCAACGGAACGACGTGCGCGGCGAACGGCATCACGCGGCAGTCGTTGGCGGTAAAGTAGCGGGGCAGCGTCCGAACCCTGCCGCAGCCGGCAAGGTAGAGGATGGCGAGGCTGCGCACGTCGCCGCGCACGTCGATGCCGTCCGCCCCTGCCGCATGCGGCCGAAGCGCACGGGCGAGCGACCACGCGCCGCGCAGGAAGCCCTGGTATTTGCGCGCCGGGTCGTAGGCGGTGTAGACCGGGGAGACGGGCGCGAACGTGAAGCCGGGGCGCGGCGGAACGATCTCCCGCCATGCGGGCTTGGCGGCGAGCACGACGCGGCGCCCGGCATCGAGGTACGCCAAGACGAGCGGTTGCAGCGCCAGGACGTCCCCCATGCCGTAGGGCTCGTAGAGGAACACGGGGGCGTCCACGCCTCGCCGGCGCGCGTGGCGGGCCCGCCAAGGCGCCGTGAGCGCGCGCAGGACGACGACGGCGAGGCCGCCGAAGGCGAAGGCGACGCGCCGGCCGAAGGACGGCGCGATGCGCGTGGCAGGGTCTGGTGGAGGAAGGTTGTAGCGCATCACCGCCACCTCCATCGCACCGAGGGGCGCCCCCGGAACGGACGCGGGAGGCCTTCGGCGTCGACGATCACCGTCTCGACCCGGCGCGGCGCGTAGCAGCCCCGGGACAGCTTCTCCGCGCACCGCAAGGCGCGGACGGCCCGCCGCAGCGCAGGCAGTCGGAAGGCGCCAGTCGCTTCGCGCAAACGCCGCTGTTCGTCCGCAGCAGCGGGGAGAAGGGAGAGGTTTTCGCCCGTCGCACCGAAGGCGCCGATGTAGGCGGGGATGTGCGCCGCGCGGGCGCCGGCGTCGAGGGCCTGGAGGTAGAACCGCTTGTCGGCGACAATCGCGTAGGCCGGGTCGAAGCCCCCGAGGCGCGTCCAGAGCTCGCGACGGAAGAAAACGGTGCAGCTCAGCAGGTAGTTGACCCCGTGCCGCAGATAGAAGCGGCGCGGCGGAATCTCGCGGCGCGCGGCCAGCACGGCGCCGCCAGCACCCAGAACGAGGTAGTCGCCGAAAACGAGATCGAGGACGGGGTCGGCATCGAACGCCCGGCGAGCCGCCGCGAACGCGCCCGGCAGGTATTGCTCGTCTGCGTTAAGCCAGCCGAGGACGTCGCACCCGGCGGCGGCCGCTTCGTCGAGACCGCGGCCCAGCGCGTCGTAGAGTCCGCCGTCGGGGGCGCGGCGATAGTCGCAGCCGTGCGCGGCGGCGATGTCCTCGCACGGGGCGATTGAGGCGGCGCTCTCGCGGACGAGGTGGACGCCGTCGAAGTCGGCAAGCTGCGTCTGGACGGACGCCGCGCACGCCTTGAACGTGGCGCGGGCGTTGAGCAGCGGCGTGACGATTCCGAACTTCATCCCCGGGAGTCCTCCTGTCGATGGGCGGAGTCTACCAGATTTCCGCCGTCAACGCACGTTGCGGGGCTTGAGGACGATGAGGCCTTTCGTCATCGCCCAGGCCTGGAGCTTCGGCATGCGCTTGAGCGCGTGCGCCGGTCCCCAGGTGTCCGAATAGAGGATCTCCTCGGTGCGCGCGTTGTAGCCGATGATCATGCGAATGTGCCCGAAGGCGCCCTGCTGGCCGAGCGGGGGCTCTTCGGGGTACATCCCGACCAGGCAGGACCAGAGCAGCGGCACGCCCTGGTCGACGTAGTTGCGGATGTCCTTCTCGAACTGCGCCTGGTTCTGCTTCTGCGAGGCGCGCGCCTCCAACAGGATCGCCGGATCCATCGCGCTCCAGATCGCCGGCAGGTTGACGGAATGGTCGACGGTGTACTGCTTCCAGTCGATCCCCGGCTTCTTCGCGCGTTTCGCGGCGGCGTTGTACTGGTTGATCAGCTTCTCGTGCGGACCGCCCTCGAAGCCACCGCCGTACGTCGAGGGGATCAGGTCGCGCCGGTCGAGCTGGAACGCGCGCCCCACAAGCCCGATCGCGTTGACCATGCCCTCCAGCGACGTGCCGCCCTCCGCCGCGGTCTTCGCGAGCTGTGCGATCTGATGCTGGTCCACGGCGAGACCGTAGTAGCGCAACACGCGCTCGGACGCGGCCGCCGCGCAATAGCCTTTCTGCCCCTGGTCGACCATCGGGATGCCGTCCACCCACACATCGCCTTCGGGCGTGCGCTTGATGTTGTCGCCCAGCTTCCGGGAGGCGCCCAGGAGCGCGGCCGGCGTGCCGCCGCTGGCGGAGGCCATCGCGCGGGCCGCACCGCCCGGGACGAGCAGCACGTTGACGTACTCGGCATTGTACGGGACGTCCTCGCCCTTCGACCGGTGCGGCTCCACGCAGGCCCATTCGAGCTGGATCGCCGGGCTGGACTTCGCCCACTGGTGGCGCTTCACAATGTAGTTCGCGCGGCTGTTCGCCATGCGCACCGACGCGCCGGGGTCCTTGGCAAAAGCCGCCAGCTTGGCCTGGAGCGATTCGACGAGGACGTCGAACTGCGCCTGCGTCCGCGGTCCGGCGTCGCCCTTGTTGTAGACGGAGATCTCGACGCGCTTCGCGGCGTCGCCTTCGAAGTAGACACGCGCCTCGCAGGCTTCGAGGCCGAGGAAGCGCAACCGCCCGCGGTCGGTCGAGACGACCGCCTTGCCGGGATCGAGGACGCGGAAGCCCGCGTCGCGATGACTATCGGCGAACGCCTCCGCCGTGCCGCTCCAGCCCGCAGGATCGACGAAAATCTCCGAGAGATCGGGTCCGGCCGGCGGCGACGCGGACGGCGCGGGCGCGAACTGGGCCGTCGCGACAGACGCGGCGGCGAACAGGGCGAGGACGAACAGAACGGGATGGCGTTTCATCGGATTGCTCCTTTCACAGATGCGGATTCATGGCGTTCGCGCCAGGCGGCGGTGCGGACGAGGGCGTTGGCGACGACATTTTCGGCGAAGAACCAGAAGTCGTTCATGTGCAAGACGCCCTTGCCCACATAGCCGCGGGCGTCCCAGTAGCCATTCGAGGGGACATCGACGATCAGCACGCCCTTCGCCGCGTCGATGCGCGTGCCGCAGAAGGTCGCCTTGCGGCCGTGGCGGCGGCGGGGGTTGATCTCGCGGTAGTTGTAGAACACGGCGCCCAGGTTCTCCCGCGCCGTCGCGACCGTCTCGTCCGTCCGCCAGTTGAGCGGGTTGATGATCGCCGCCCCCGGCGTCGCGTAGACCGGGTTGTCGGCGTCGGGCGTCTGCGTGTTCCACGAGGCGATCACGCCGACGTCGTCCGCTCCCGTCGCGGGGCGGATCGCGCGGCCGGCGAAGTCCGCGAGGATCTTCGCGGGCGTCGTAAAGGGCAGCCCGGGGAGATAGGCCGCGACGAAACCGCGATCCTCGGCGATCTCGGGGCAGCGGCGCATGGCCTCGTAGAGGTCGTGCGCTCCCTGGCTGTGGCCGAAGAGGACGTAGGGACGGCCCGCGTTCCACGTCGCGAGGTAGTGGCGGAAGGCGGCGATCACGTCGCGGACGCCGACGTCGAGCAGCGCGGCATGGTCGCGTTCGCCGAGCAAATGCTCCATGCTGCGGTGGTATTCGAGCTGGCGGACGTACGGGGCGAAGGGGCGCGCGCCTCGGAACAACTCGATCTGCGCGGTGGCGAAGCCGATCGTCTTGTAGATGACGGCGTCGTCTTCAAGGTCCATCAGGGGGCGGTCGCGGTTCGCGACAAGCGTGGGGTACACGTAGAACAGATCGTAGGGGGCGGCGCGAAGGTCCGCCCGCGACTCCTCGACGACCCAGTTCAGCGCGCACCCGTAGTCCAGCGGCGCGA
>CAYVJM010000027.1:0-15260 GCA_964451695.1 uncultured Lentisphaerales bacterium
GCTCCGTAGGGGAGCTTTGGCAACTTGATGTCACGCCCGACCATTGGTTCGGAGAAGGAACTCCTGCACTTCCGCTCTTCGACATGCTTGATGACTGTAGCCGTCTTCAGGTGGGGTGCGCGATTTACCGCAACGAGACCGTGGAGGCCTATATGCACTTTCTGCATCAGGCATTTATGACGTGTGGACTGCCTCTGGAAATCTACGTGGATCACGCCAGGATATTCGAGGGCAACAAGGAGAACAGTACCACCCGTTTGGCCTGGAGGCTGAAGTTCTATGAGATATCCTTCCTCTTCGCAGACAGCCCTGAGGCAAAAGGCAAAGTCGAGCGCATCCACCAGATCTGGCAAGACAGGCTGCCGGCCTATTTTCGTCTCAACGGCCTCACGATGGAGAGCAATTTGGAGGATGTGGATCGGCATGTCGACGTCCTGCGCGAGCACCGAAACGGCCATGAGAAACACAGGGAGCTGAAGATGTATCCACAAGTCGCTTGGGACGAGGCCGTCGCCCAGGGGAGAACCAAGCTCAGGCCCGTGCCCAGAGAACCCTGGTGGAACTATGTGTGGTCGACTTGGAACAACGTCGTGATTGCCCAAGGCGGCTATGTTTACTACAAAAACGAAAGGCTGCCCACCCGGGCCGAGCCGGGAACCAGGGCGGTTCTCTGTGAACACCTCGACGGTACACTTTCCATCATCAAGGAGCGTCCCGACAAGAGTCGGTACCCAGTCGTCTTTTTCACAAATCGCCCTGCCTGAACCCCGAAATGCCATTCCGCTTTTGCTCGCTCCCACTTTTCCGCTTTTGAAAACTCCCCGACATCAGACGGATCTTTTCTTGCGAACGGGCGGCGCGTGGGGTATACTACCGACCATGAATTCGTTCCTTCGCGTCTTTTTGTGGTCGCGACGGTCGTCTGGCTGTTTGGGGGCGGATTCGGGAAGGTTGACGATGAAGACGAAAACAGCGGCAAGTTTGTTCGGCGCGGCGTGGCTGACGGGGGTTTCCACCGTCTCTGCGCAGTGGACTGTCGTCGTGCCGCCGCAGCAACCTCCACAAAGGGTGTCGCCGGCGCAGGGGATCCGCAATGCCTCGCCGGCGCTGCCGGCGCGCCCGGCTTTCCCCCAGCAGGGGGAATGGCGAACTCCCCCCCCTCCTCCTCAGCAGCAGACCGTGGCTGGGCGTGAGACGGTCGTGGTTCGTCCTTTCGCACCGCAGGAGCCCGAGCGGCGTCCGAATCCGCCGCGCCGACGGCCCGACCGGCGTGAAGCCGATCGCCGCATCGCCGCTCAGGAAGCCTATGCCTACGGACGCACCTACGACTATGGTGGCGGAGGGCGCCCTCCGGCGGGGCACTACGACTTGCGCGGCAACCGCGACATCGACATGATGGGAGGGCGCGACCCTGTCGTCGTCGGCGATGATGGACGGCGCGAGGCGTCACCTCCGAAGGTCCGCTATCCCAAGGGCGCGGTCGTGCTGGGCGAGTTCAACGCCGGCGGGAACGCCAAGGAGGTGGTCGTCAACCGCGAGATCTCGCGCTGCTATCTGGAGCTCGTCTCCGGCGTCGTCTCCATCAATACCGTCGTCGTGCGTCCTGAGAAGACGGCGCTGCCACAGACCGTTCGACTCTCCGAGGGCCGCCTCCATGTTGTCGACCTGGGTGGGAAGCGCGTCGTCTCGGGCTTCCGCATCAGCGATAACGGGCGTGGCGTCTACCGTGTCATCGTCCAGTAGTCCAAAGAAAGGATTGTAGGCTTCGCCGCCGCCAAGAGTCATGAGAGCAGAACCTTTTGCCGATGTGCCGATCTGGCCCGAGGAGGGGGCGCCCTTCGCCCTGCCTTCCGATACGGGCTCCCTGGGGCGTCTTCAGGACGAGACGGACGCCGTCGACCGCATCACGGACGTCGAAACGCCTTCGCTGACTTTTCTTCCGGCGGCCGGCAAGGGACCGCGCCCCGCAGTGCTGATCTGCCCGGGAGGCGGCTACAGCATCCTCGCCTGGAACCACGAGGGCACGGCGGTCGCGGCCTGGCTCAACGCGAACGGCATCTCCGCGTTTCTGCTCAAGTACCGCTGCCCCGACCGACGTCTGGGGGCGAAGGCCGACGCCGTGCGCGCGATGCGCGTCATTCGCGCCGGCGCCGAGGAGCTGGGCATCCTGCCCGATCGCATCGGCATCCTCGGTTTCTCGGCCGGCGCGCATCTGGCCGCCACGGTCTGCAACCTCGGTTCCCAGCCGGCCTACGTACCCGTGGACGAAGCCGACCTCGTGAGTCCGCGCCCCGACTTCTCGTTGCTGATCTATCCCGCCTATCTCTTCCGCGACGGCTACGCTCTCGATCCCGAATTGACGGTTTCAGCCACCACGCCGCCTGTGTTCCTGGTGCAGGCCGAGGACGATGGCGACCACGTCACGAGCAGTCTCGCGTACTTCATCGCGATGCGCCAGGCGAAGGTGCCTGCGGAGCTCCATCTCCTTTCTCGCGGCGGCCACGGCTACGGCATGTTCCGTTGCGGCAAGCCCACGGACGTCTGGCCAGCGCTGGCGATGCGCTGGTTCGAGACGGACGTGATGGGGACGGCGGTCTGGTGAGGCGTCGCCGCACGGGCGGGGAAAGGCGGAATCGATGGGATCGGACGTTGCGATGAACGGCTATGCATTGCTCGACAGCGGCTTCGGCAGGAAGCTGGAGCGGTTCGGCGAGGTGGTGCTTTCGCGTCCTTGCGCGCAGGCGATCTGGAAACCGTCGCTGCCGGAGGCCGACTGGCTCCAGGCGGACGCCGTCTTCGATCGCGAGGAGGGCAATCGCTGGGAGGGGCGTTCACGGCTCCCCGAATCCTGGATCGTCGAGGAGTCCGGCATCCGCTTCCACCTCGCGCCGACCGATTTCGGGCACCTCGGCATCTTTCCGGAGCAGCGCGCGCAATGGCAGTGGATCGCGGAGACCGTCCGCGCCGCCAACCGACGGCGTGGTTCGCCGTGCGCCGTGCTCAACCTCTTCGCCTATTCCGGCGGCTCGACGATGGCCGCCGCGATCGCCGGCGCGTCCGTCTGCCATCTCGACGCCTCCCGCGGCATGGTGCAGTGGGCGAGCGAAAACGCCGCGCTCAACCACGTCTCGACGGTTCGCTGGATCGTGGATGACGCGCACAAGTTCCTCGTGCGCGAAGCGAAGCGGGGCCGCCGCTATGACGGCATCATCCTCGACCCGCCCACGTTTGGCCGCGGTGAAGGCGGCGAGATGTACAAGATCGAGCGCGATTTGCCCGAGACGCTGGCCCTGTGCCGGGCGCTGCTTGGCGACGCCCCCCTGTTCGTGCTCTTCAGCGCCCACACGCCGGGGCTCTCTCCGCAGGTCGGCGGCAACGTCCTCGCTCAGGCGATGGACGGTCTGGGCGGCGGGATCGAGACGGGCGAGATGCTCCTGACCGGCGCCCCGGAGGTGCTCCCGCTGCCGAGCGGCACGTTTGCGCGGTGGAGCCGGAGCCCTTGATCAAGGGCGCCTGGAATCAAACGAACTCGCCATTCCGGCAAGGTGTTCCCTTCGTGAAGCCGACTCAAAACCAACGTCGGCAGAGAAAGGAGAAGCGAGATGAAAACGTGCAAGCGCGTCCTCCACTACGACGCTCCGGGTTATCCGACTCGCGACGCCCTCCAAAATCATCCGGAGTTGCTCCAGTGCGTCCCAGAGCGGTGGCGGAGGAACCGTTTTGTCCTTGCCGTGTTGAGCATCGCCGTGCCGATTCTGCTTGCCCGGCACGCGCAGGCCGGGGCGACGAAGCCGGCGAAGGGTGATTGTGTGCGCATCGCGCCCATTTTTGTTCATGGAGACGGGCGCGGCGCGTTCGGTTGCGTTGTCGTGAATCCGCCGGTTTTCCTGTCGGAGGACGAAGCCAGGCAGGTCGTTCAGGACGAAGCCAAAAAGGCGGGAATTGAATTCGCCCCCGACGCGCTTGTGCTCAAGGACGTGCGGGTGCCGGTCACCGATCAATATGGATTCGTGGAGGAACGGGAACCCAGGGAGAAGGGACAAAACCCAAAACCGAAGACGCAACAACGCGATCTGAAGCTCGACGGATACGACAAGAGCCGCAAGATCGCCTACGAAACGGTCTCCATGGAAGACTTCGCCGATTGGGAGAAGAAGGATCGCATGGGTTGGTGTTCGGTGTCGAGCTACGATTTCAAAGGCACCGCCGAAACGTTGACCAATGGCGTTTCGCATGCAAAAGGCAACACGGTTGTCGGGGTGTTTTACGAGCCCGGTGCATCGGCTCCCGAAACGGTACGACCGGAACGGAAGCTGACGGGCGAGGAATGGAAAGCCCACTGGAAAGCCCGCGAAAAAGCCGCCAAGGAACTGGGCGAGGAGGAGCTTCGCCGTCAAGTGCAGGACTTCGTTGCGTGGCTGAAGGCGCAGGGAGTGATCTGATGTGCATGTGACGCTCCACCTGACCGGACGCTGCAATTTCCGTTGCCAATACTGTTACGCGGCCCCCCATTCCGAGGGCACGATGGCGCCTGAGACGGCGCGAGCCGCGATCGATCTCGCGCTCCGGATGAACGCGCAAGGCTCGCGGGAGCAAAGCCTGGGAGTTGTCTTCTTCGGCGGTGAGCCTCTGCTGTGCGTCGACCTCATTCGTTCGGTCATCGCGTACTGTCGCGATGTCGAAGCGCGGACCGGACAGCTTTTCCACTTCAAGCTGACGACCAATGGGGCGTTGCTCGATGAGCTGTTTTTGACAGATCCGTTGACCCAGGACGTCTTCGTCGCCCTGAGCCATGACGGTGTGCGGCCTGCCCACGATCTGCACCGCGTGGATGCCGCAGGCGGTGGTACGTGGGAAAGACTCGTTCCGGTCATCGACCGGCTCCTCCGGCACAGGCCCTACGCGCCCGCGATGCTGGTGACCACACCCGAAACGGTTGAATGGTATGCGGACTCCGTGCGCTATCTCTTCGACAAGGGATTCCGCTACATCATTTGCTCGCTCAACTATGCGGGACGATGGACGCCAGGCGCGCTGCGAACCCTGCGGAAGCAGTATGACACATTGTCGAGATGGTATGAAGAGCAGACGAGCAGGGAGGAAAAATTCTACTTCAGCCCATTTGACGTGAAGATCGCGTCCCATGTCTTCCCCGGCAGTTGCAGACGTGAGCGCTGCGAGTTGGGTCGTCGCCAACTGTCCGTGGCGCCAACGGGCCGAATTTTCCCGTGCGTCCAGTTCGTTGGCGATGGCAGCGACTCGGACTGGTGCATCGGCGATGTCTTCACCGGCGTTCGCAAGGAGAGGCTTGAGCGGCTCCATCGCTTGAGCGCTGGCGAAAAGCCGGAGTGCGAGGCCTGTGCGATCCGCGAGCGCTGCAACCATTTCTGCGGTTGTTTGAACAAACAGGCTACCGGCCGGTTGGATGTCGTGTCCCCCGTTCTCTGCGAGCACGAGAAGATCGTCGTGCGAGCCGCCGACCAGCTTGCGGAACGCCTCTACCGAAAGCAGGATCCGATGTTCATCCAGAAACACTACAACGAGATCTTTCCCTTGGTGTCCCTTGCGGAAGACCACGTGAACCTCGCCGGAGCCAAGCCCTAGACGATCGGCGTCTCGCCTGACATTCGATCATTCGTATTCAATGACCCACTCGGTCGAGGGGAGAGGAATCACGATGCGTTTGTGCGGGTCGCCCAAGACCCCCTTGCGCTCGGCCTCCACGCCGTCACATGTGATCGCGTAGGCCTTGCAGGCGTCGAGACCCGCGGCTCGGAGGAAATGTTCCGTGCGGATGATCAGCGAAACCAGGCCCGCCAGCTTGCCGTCCTTCATCACCGGCTGGCGCATCGTGATCAGACTGGGACGCATCAGCCCGCCGTTGCTCGGCTCGCTGAGCTGCGGCGCCGGCTTCTCCGCCATCTTCTTGCGAAACGCGTCGAGCTGCTTCACCTGGGTCAGGCTGTACCCCACGGCCAGCGCATGCCGACGGGAATAGACCGCGCGGATCTCCCAGTCGGAATTGATGAAGGACGCGCCGTAGAAGCCTTCCAGGCCCTCGACCTCCGGTTTCATCAGCGCGCGGAAGCTCTCCGCCGTCGGACCCTTCTCCGCCACGCGTTCGAGACGGTCGAACAATCCGCCGAAGTACGTCTCGACGGCGGCGATCACATTCGTCTCGGCCGGCGCCGAAAAGGCCGAGACGCCACCGGCAACGCCGGTCAAAAAAAGCCCAATCGCCACCCTCGCCCATGTCTCGCGCATCGCTGGATCGCCCTTCAGTTGACAATCTTGAAAATCGAAATGTAGCCGAGACGACATGACACGCGCTCGACTTCGCGAAACGGCGCCTCTGCCAGCGCGCGTCGCAGCTCGCCGTGGATGTTCTCGCGGATCTCCTCCTGCTTGAAGATCCAATAGCCGGACCAGGCGCAGATGCGACCCAGCAGATTCGACGGCACGTCGACATCCACGATGGCGACGCGCCCTCCCGGCTTCACCACGCGGTGGATCTCGGCCAGCGCCTTGCGCTTCAGCTCCGCGTCCACGTGGTGGAAGAAGAATGTGGAGATGGCGCAATCGAACGCGCCGTCCGCATAGTCGAGACGCTCGGCCACGCCGACGTCGAACCGCAGATGCTCCAGCCCCGCCGCCTTGCGCCGCGCCGCCGCGATCATCTTCGGCGCGGCGTCGAGCCCCACGGCACAGGCGTCCGGCGCGGTCAGAGCGGCCGCGATCCGCCGCGTCAGCCACCCCGTGGCGCAGCCGATGTCGAGGACCCGCTCGTCTCCGCGCAGCGCGAGCAGCCGCTGCGCCTCTCGCCCGAAGCGTCCCTCCTGCCAAAACATCATTGCGGGCGAAAGCCAGTCGTACAGGTCCGCCGCATGGTCCAGCGTCCGTCCGCGCGTCGCAGGCGCGGGCTCCGCGTCAGATTCCGTCTTCATCGGCAAGATCCTCCAGATCGAGCAGCGACAGCATCGCGCGGGCCATTGCGGCTGGCGACGCCCCCGTCGCGGATATCACGCCTTCCGCCTGGAAGGTCGCGCAGGCCTCCGCCAGGCGGCGGAGACCCAGTCGCGCCGCGGCGAAGCTCTCCGCCGCCACTTCGCCGTAAAGCCGGTCTGTCACCTTCAGCGGACGTTGCGCCCATGCCGCCAGCGCGGAGGGGCGGTCGCGGGCCAGCACGGAAATCACGTAGTTGTGACGGCGCTCCACAAAGTCCCGCGCAAGGTCGCGCACGTCGTCGAGAATCTGGCAGCCGCCGCCGAAAGCGCGCAGCGCGGCCTTCAACCGCGCAGCCTTCTCCGCATCGACCTCGCTTTCGACAAGATCGAATCCCGTGAAAGGGATGTTGAAGAGCATCCCCGTCTTGAGCAGGTGGATCGTTTCGAGCACGTACGCAGGATCGGCCCGCTCGTCCACGCCGTCCTCCTCCCCGGCCTCTTGCGCCGCGCTCGGCAGCAGACGGCGTAGCGTGGCATCGGACAGCGCGGCCGCCTGCGCTGGGGTCAGCGTGCCGTCCGCCACAGCCTGCGCGAGAAGGCGGCCCAGCACGCGATCCGCCGCCATGATCGCAACCACCTCGCGCATCACCCGCGACGCCTGGGGCATCCGCAGGGGCAGGACGCACTTGTCCTCGTCGTCGAGGAGGTTGTCCGCACCCGTCACCCAGATCCGGAAGAGGTGATTGATCACGCCGTAGAGCAGTCGACGCGGCAGCGGGACGCCTAGCGCCCGGTAGGTCGACTGGAAAAGCGTGGAGAAGACATTTCGGCGCGGTGTGAAGAACGACGCCGGGATCTCGCCCATGCGCACGTCGAACGCCGCGGGAGCGCCCGGCATCGGCCGCAAAACCTCGTCCGCCTGCGCGTAAACCGCCTGCATGCACCGCACCTGCTCGGCGAACGCCTTCGCGAGCAGAGCGTCGGCCATCCAGACATCCGTCAGCTCAGGCGAATTTTCGCGATGATGTTCGGTTTTCGTACCCATCTCCTGTGTCGTTGATGCCCCCGGATATGGCGATATGCGCGCCGCATGGAATGCTAAGATGAACATCGACATCCTAGCACATCCGTGGGCGTTTGCGATAGCGCTTCCTGTTTGTCCGCAACTTCGTGGCTGGGGTGGAAAGGGGCGTGGCGTCTCAGGAATGCGCTGTCGGCCGGCGCCCGCGCGCGTCCTTCGCGCCGCCGTATCTTGAACTTTCTGCACGATTACGGCAGCCGATGTAATCTGTCATTTTCTTCGATATTACAACACTCCGTGGCAGCGTGCGAACACTAGATTATGGTGAGATGGCTCGTCGGGACGGCTTCGCCCCACCGCGCTTCGCAGGAACCTGTCGAAACGGATGCGGAATGTAATCCCGTCGACGATGAGTCGACGCCGATTCTGGCGTGTGCGGGATTCGACAGAGCACACGACAAATCGACAAGGCACACGACAAATCGAACAAAGCTCGCGACAAAGATTGATCACTCGCCCTGGATCAGCATGGTGCCGGGGACGGTGAGGGAGGCGACGTCGGGGCGGTACATGCCTTCGATGGCGGCGGGCGGGATGGTGAACTCGCCCTTCGACACGACGCGGGCCGCGTAGTGGAGCTGGTGCTTGCCGGCGACGAGGGGATTGAGGAAGAACAGCAGGCGGTCATCCCGCACTTCGCGCCGCATCACGATGTTCTCCTCTGCGTTCGGAATCCAGGAGAACGTGCCGCCCAAGGCGGCGGCACCGGCATCCGGATCCAAGCAGGCAGGCAGCAGCTCCTCGACGATCGCGTCGGCCAGCGGCGCGACATCGGCGGCGAGTTCGAGATCCAGCGCGACGACGACGAGGTCGCCGCGCGTCAGCGTCGAGGGATCGATGACGATGCCGTCGGCGTTCAGGTAGCGGCGGGCGATGGCGACGCCGTTCGCCTTCGGCTGGAAGGCGAGCTTCGAAGGGATGGCCGAGACCGTGCGCAGGATGTAGGCGTTGCCGCGGCCGCGGTGCTCGACGACGATCGCGCCGGGGCCGGCCTTGACGACGGCGCCGGAGTTCGTGACGCTGTGCAGCAGCGTGCCGTCCGTGTTCTTCACGGCGAGGTCGAGGACGGCCTTGTCGTCGGCGAAGTGGCGGGCCATGGCGCCGGTGGCGAGCAGGGCGAGGGCGTTGTCGCGGGTGGTCCGCCAGTGGCGGCCGTTCGTGCGGATGGATTCGATGTGCATGAAGAAGCGGGCGATGCGCGTTTCGCGCAGCGGGTGGTCCAGTTCGAGCCAGGCGAGGATGCCGAAGGCGGCGCCTTCGAGGGAGCCGGGCTCTTCGATGGGTTCGAGCAGCTCGAGGGCGCGGGAGGGGTCGCCAGTGCGGGCGAACGCACGGGCTAGGTGCGCGCGGCCGGCGGTGCCGAGCGAGTCGCGCAGGTCGTGGAGCGTGAGCATCGTGGGCCGATCGGGCTTGCCCGAGAGCGCGAGCACGTGGCAGGCGTAAGCGGCGAGATCGTATTGCTTCTCGTTCACCGCGTCGTTGGCGATCCGCAGCAGGAGGACGGCGTTGGCGTCGAGCACGGGGCGCGGGACGACGCGGCCCGCCTGCTCCGCCTCCGCGAGGAAGTGGCAGGCGTAGACGGAGAGGGCGTTGTCGGAGGCGCCGACGTCGTGCCAGAGCGAATAGCCGCGATAGGCTTGTAGCGAGCAGATGCGCACGATGGCGGCGTCGACTTTGGCCTCGACCTCCTCGGCGGAGCACGTGTCGCTTGAGGCGAAGCGGGCGAGGGCACCGCCCGCATGGACGAGCGGAAACGCGGAGGAGGTCGTCTGCTCGAGGCAGCCGAAGGGATACTCGAGGAGGAACTCGATTGCGGGGATGAACTGTGCGTAGAACGAATCGTGGCAGCGCAGGGACTGCGCCACGGTCTCCGGGATGACATCGGCCGGAGGCTTGAGCGTGCGGGACT
This sequence comes from uncultured Lentisphaerales bacterium, assembly GCA_964451695.1. Lineage (GTDB taxonomy): Bacteria > Verrucomicrobiota > Kiritimatiellia > RFP12 > UBA3636 > JAAZAI01. The sequence goes on from CAYVJM010000027.1 coordinate 9,935, forward strand.
CGCCCGGCTTGAGGACGATGCATTCGGTGTCCGTGGCGCGCGGCATGGCGGGGCGCACCGGAATCTCGATCGTCTCGGCATGACGCTCGCCGAGGCCTTCGCAGCGGAAGATGACGATCCCGGCGCCGATCTCGTCCGCGGCGGTCGCGGCGATTTCGAGCGTCGCGCTCGCGCCGGCCTTGAGTGCGATGGTGCGGGGTTCGGCATCGCCGCTCAGGGGGCCGGAGAACGTCGCTCCGCAGGCGACCTCGGCGTCGGAGTCGGTCGTGTTGTGGAGCGTCAATGTGAAGGCGGCGGTGTCGCCGCAGGCGAGGAAGCGGGGGGCGTCGGGCTTCATGACGAGCTTGGGGGCGACCTTGACGTTGGCCGTGGCGGAGCCGCTGGCGGTGGCCGTCCAAGCGACGGCGGTGACGCGGACTTCGCCGGCGAATTCGGGGAGGTCGAACGCGCAGGCGCCATCGGCGCCGACGACGCCCGTGAAGGCGGCGGCGAGGCTGAGGGGCTTGAAGCGGCGCGCGGCGACGGGGTTCACGCGGCCCATCAGCGAATCGCCGTCGCCGTCGTCTCCGCCGCCGATCTTCGCGTCGTCGGCGCGCAGGGCGTCTTCGTCCATGACGGGCATGAGCATGCCGAAGAGGTCGTAGAGCGACGTGGCGGGGCGGCGCGGGGCGGAGAAGAAGGCGTAGGGGTCCGGGCGCAGTTCGCGGGTGAGCGTGTGGATCGCCTCGTCCGTGGCGAAGACGGCGGCGTGGCAGGGTGTGCCGGGCTCGGCGCCGTCGATGGCGATGGAGACCGCGATGCGCGATCCGCCTTCGACGATCGAGACGGCGGGCGCGCAGCGCACGTCGAGTTTGTCCTCGGGGCGGGCGAGTTTGAGCGTGGCGGCGCCGGAGGCGCGGCGCGCGGTCCACGAGGCGTCGCCGTCGGCGGGGTGAACGACGCTGACGGTCGCCTGGATGCTCGGGTGCATGGCGGCCGTGACGGGGATCTCGACGACGGTCGTGGCGTTGGTCATTTCGAGCAGGCGCGATTCGAGGATATCTTCGCGCTGGAGGGAGAGCAGGGCGGTGCCGGTGAAGGGCGCGGTGATGCGCAGGCGCGCGGTGTCGCCGGCCTGGTAGGCGTCGCGGTCGAAGGCCATGTCGAGGCGGGTGGGGCTGGCGAGGTTCGAGCGCATGCCCGAGCGCCCGTCCTCGGTGGCGGTGAAGGCGAAGGACGAGGCGGCGGTGCCGGCGGGGTCGAAGGCGACGAGGCGGTATTCGCCGCCGTTGCCGACGGCGAAGTCGAAGACGGCATCCGCGCCGTCGGTCACCTGCACGCGGCGGCGCGTGACGGGCGAGAGGACGGTCTCGTCCTTCCACACGTAGCCGCGGTTGGGTTCGCGGACGAGACCGTAGATGTGGGAGACGGCGAGGACTTCGACGTCGAGGGCGCGGGCGCCGGGGAGGCGTTTGCCATCGGGCGCGACGAGGGCGATGGTGACGGTGTTCGTCCTGGCGGCGGGGAGTTCGGCGGAGGCGGGCGCGCGGAGACCGATGTAGAAGGGGTGGCGGTGGAGGTTGACGGCTGCGCGCGCCGAGACGGGGCGGCCGCCGGGCTCGAAGACGGTGCCTTCGATCGTGGCCTGCAACATGCCGGAGGGGAGGAGCGAAGCGGGCACGTCGAACGTGAATCCGCCGACGCCGGCGTCGTCGAGGCGGCCGCGGCCGATGACGGCGAAGTTGCCCTTGACGTCGCGGCGGGAGTCGCCGAAGGCATAGCCGTCCCAGCCGGCGGGCTTGAACGGCGTGTCGGCGTAGGCGATGGAGGCTTCGGCCTTGAGGCCGCCGGCGGGCTTGCCGAAGAGGTGCTCCGCCGTGACCTGGAAGGCGAGGGGACCGTCGGCGGGCTTGCCTTCGGGCAGCGCCGCGAGCGCGACGCGGATCTGCGGCGGGACGAAGGCTTCGACGAGCACGGCGCGGGCGCCCAGCCGGGCGCCGTCGTCTCCGGGCATGCGGAAAACGAGCGTCCAGCGGCCGGAGGGCTGGCTGTCGGGGACGACGACGGGGGCGGGCGGGGCGAGGGCGCCGGAGGCGTCCGGCATGAGGGCGATTGAGCGGAAGACGCGGCCGTTGGGCTTCACGACGTCGAGGGTCACGGGGAAGGGGGCGGGGGCCTCGGACTCGGCATCGCGGAGAAGGGCGCGGACGTGGATGGGTTCGCCGTGGCGGTAGATGCCGCGGTCGGAGAAGACGAAGGCCGTGCATTCGCCGCGCGGCACGTAGTCGAGGGCGGCGGCGGATTTCTCGGCGACGGCGCTGTCGGCGTTGAGGGGCATGAACACGAGGTCCTCGCCGTCCGCGGACTGCGCGGTGGCGACGAAGGGTTTGACGTCGGGCACGGCGTGGACGACCTCGGCGATGCCGTCGGGGCCGGAGGTGGCGCGGCCGACGAGCTGGTTGGCGGCTGAGCGGATCTCGACGCGGGCGCCGGGGACGGGGCGGCCGGTGGCGAGGGAGGTGACCCAGACGTGCGAGATGGACTTGCCGGTGCGCGCGGAGAGGGCGAGGTCGGAGATGCAGACGAGGCGGCGGTCGCTGCGTCCCGTGCCGGTGTAGCGGTCCTGGATGTCTACGGCGACGAGATAGGCGCCGCGGCGTCCGGCGCCGACGAGGTCGGCGAGGCGCACGGCGGTCTGGCCAATCTGGTCGGCCTCGGCGGAGACGGGGAGGGAGGTGGTCAGGGGCTTTTCAGCCAGCTCGGACGTGTCGTAGCCGTCGGCGGTGGAAGCCCAATAGCGGTCGTAGCGGTTGTTTTCGCGCGCCATGAGCTGGACGAGATTCTCGGGAAGAACGCGCGCGGCGGAGACGGCGAGGTTGGTCGTGTTGACCCATTTGACGGGGATGGCGATGGGGCCTTCGGGCTGGAGATAGCGGCCGGGGACGGCGAAGGCGACGTCGGCCTCGCGGCGCGGGAAGGTGAAGGAGCGGACGGCGGGGGCGTCCATGGTGAAGCCGTCGGCGGATGGCAGGTCTTTGCGGAAGGTCAGCTTGTAGAGGCGTCCGATCTGGAAGTCGCCCATGATCTTGACGCCGGGGCCGTAGTGGTAGTACCAGGAATCGTCGGCGGAGAACGACAGGTCGACGTGCGGTTCGCAGACGACGAACTCATGGAGGCGCGCGAGGTCGGGCATCTTCGAGAAGTTCACGACGACGTGCGGATCGCCAAAGGCCGTGCAGCGGGTTTCGAGCTGGGAGACGCCGAAGGCGTTGGAGACGGGGACGGCGAACACGTACGGCGTGGCGGAGTCGGCGACGCCCTTGAGGCGGGACTTGATGCCGGGCTCGAGGCGCACGGTGATGGCGTTGGTCGCGACGGGAGCGGTCGTGGTGATGGCGAAGCCGTTCCCGAGGCGTGCGCCGCGCGTCCAGGGAAGTTCCTCGTCGCCGGCGAAGAGACGCAGGGTCTTGGGCGTGAGGGAGTCGGGATCTTCCGGGTGGTTGAACGAGAAGGCGAGGGAGACGACGCGGTTCGTCGTGAAGTCGCATTGGACGACGCGGGTCGGGGCGATCTCGAGAGGGGAGCGGGGCGGGGCGGCATCGGCCGCGGGGTTCGCGGCGGCGGGTGGCGGAAGGTCGGCGGGCTGACGGGTGAAGAACCACCAGCAGGCGATGTTGAGGGCGGCCGCGGCGAGGGCGGCGGAGGCGAGGAGAAGGCGGCGGGACTTCATTAGGTTGACCTTTTGGGAAAGAGTTCGGGGTCGGAATGTTTAACCGCAGAGAACGCAAAGAGGTGAGGGGACTGCTTTAGCTTGGCGAGGTTTGCGGTTGAACATGCTCTCCCTGGCTCAGTGCATACTTGTGAATTTGGAACTTGAAGGAGCCGCAGTTAATCAGCAAGCCATGTTCCTTGCGAGATGATTTCAAATAGCCGAGAATCTGGGCTTCGTGTTCCAGAGCCCATGGTAAACACTGAGGTCTGTCAATCGGCGGCGAAAGTCGGTGTGTGAACTCCGGAATTCGGCCAACTCCGCCAGTTTGCCCAGAAGCCGGATCGCTTCTTCGTAGCGTCTGCCACTCGTAGTGCTGGTATTCGCTCGTGGTTTGCTACTGCCCGTACAATAGATGAAATGGCGACGAGGGCGCAAGCGGAAATTCGGGACGGACTTCACCTCTTGGGCGGGTTCGGGCTAGTACATTGTAAAGCCTAAAGCAGCGGATAAAGACGCCGAAATTTCACTCGGGCGTATTCATGGTCGAGCAGCGCCAGACGCCCTGGCACCGCCGGAATCGGAGGCGCGACCTCGCCGACCAACTGCTTGCACGTCTCGTCCAGGCAGACCACGGGCCGCTGCGCATCGTGCCGGCCTCGTCGAGGCCGGACGATTCCGGGGTCGCCGACCCCGGCTGCAGCCGCAGCCCCCGTTCAAGGCGCGACGCGAGTGTCCGTGGTGCGCCATTTTGCCACAACCCGGCGGGACAAAACGGGCGCGGGGGTATGTGCGGGCGCCTGAAAGCGTGCCGATTCGCCTGCGGCACGGTTTCTGCTAGTCAATCCGACAAGCAACCCCGGAGGTTCCCATGATGTTCGATCCCCTCTATTTCATCATCCTCATGCCTGCCATCCTGCTGTCGTTCGTGGCGACGATGATGGTCAAGTCCACCTTCGCGCGCTACGCGAAGCACCCCTCTTCCGGTGGCCTCACGGGCGCGCAGGCCGCTGCCTTGATGCTCGCGCGCTCGGGAGCGGTCGATGTCAAGATCGAGCACGCCCGGGGCTTTCTGGGCGATCACTACGATCCCACGTCGAAGACGCTCCGCCTCTCGGATGGTGTCTACAATTCGACGAGCCTTTCGGCCGTCGGCGTCGCCTGCCACGAGGCGGGCCACGCCCTCCAGCACGCCAGCGGCTACAAGCCTCTCGTCTGGCGATCGGCGCTCGTTCCCGTGGCGCAGTTCGGCAGCACGTTCTCCTACTGGTTCATTATCGCCGGCCTGATCTTCGCGCAGGCTCCCTTCGGCATGAGCCTCGTCAAGATCGGCATCGTGCTCTTCAGCGCCGCCGTCGCCTTCTCGCTCGTCACCCTGCCCGTTGAATGGGACGCCAGCGCCCGGGCCAAGCGCCAGATGGTCGCGTGCGGCGTCGTCTCCGGCAGCGAGGTCAAGGATTCCGGCAAAGTGCTCAACGCCGCCTTCCTGACCTACATTGCCGCCGCCGCCAGCGCTCTGCTCACCCTCGTCTACTACCTGCTCCGCTCCGGCCTCCTCGGCGGCCGCGACCGAGACTAGGGAGTTGCTAGTCGCTAGTCGCTAGTTGCTAGTTTCAATCCTAATCCTAATCCTAATCG
>CAYVJM010000028.1:0-13702 GCA_964451695.1 uncultured Lentisphaerales bacterium
GGAATGTGTGTCCGGTCGCGCCGGGCTACGGATTGTCGTCGCGCGTCGCGGTGACGGGCACGACGGTCTTCGTGCCCAGGTCCGTGAAGACGGTGATGATGGAGCGGCGCACGCCGGCCGGCATGTCCTGCACGCGCAGCGCGAGCGGAAGCCGAATCGACTGGCCGGCTTCCAGCGTTGAAAGTGCCTGCTCCCAGTTACCGGCGGGAAGATGGATTGCCGCCTTCCGCAGGTCGCCCGACGCTTCGTCCCGGGCTTCGATCTCGACGCTGATCGGCACGGGCGCCTCGGGATCGGCCGTGTGCGCGAGGCGTAGCGCGACGGGGTGCGGCGCTCGGTTGCGGAACACGATTTCGCCGCCGCCGCTTGGAGAGAGGAAGACCCCGAAGGGAGAGGGGGTCGAGACCGCCACCGGCCCCGTGTAGTCGGACGGTCCCTGGCAGTGGATCCAGAACGCCTCGCCCGGCCGCATCGTTTCCGCGGCCGGATTCAGCACCTGTCGCCACTTCCCGTCGGCCAGGCGGTAGATTCGGCTGGAGGTGTGGGCGGGCGAACCGGCGAAGAACTGCGCAAACGTCGGCGAGCCCGGATCCTGCAGCGGGAAGCCGACGAAGTTGAAGGCGTCCGGCTTCCACGTCGGGAGCGCCGGCGGCGCGTTGCCGACGAGGGCGAGCGTCGCATTGGTGGTCGCATGGACGAGATAGGCCTTGGCGCCCTGCATCTCGTAGAGATTCGAGAGGAAGGCGTCGGGACGGGATGGGGCGTACCAGACGGCCCAGCCCTGCGCCAGCGCCAGATCGACGCCCGGGTTCTTGACGAACTGGCCGCCGGCGGGCACGGCGTCGTGCGTCGCGACGGCGTCCACCGGCAGCCCGGCGAACACGCGTCCAGGCGCCGGATCGGCGGGATCCAACTCGAGGTAGACCGCGTTCCAGCCGGGCGACAGAGCAATGGACTGGACGACGGTGACATCCTGCTGCGCGGCCTGCGCCACCCCAGCGACGATGGCGGCGGCAAACACCGCCACAGCGCGAAACGCGGCTTGCCGCGCAACGCATGCGTGCAAAGGCGTATTCATGGTTGACAGTCCCTCAGGGTCGCTTCATCGGTCGACAACCCGACCGGAGTCAAATTCTCCCCGACTTCGGCGGGAAGTCCCTGAACGCTACAGTCTTCGCAAAATCGAGGGGATTGTCGCGCCGCGATAAAAAGAAGTCAACCTTTTTTTTTTAAAACTTTATGCCCGGCAATTCTACCACTTTTCGAGCCGATGAACAGGATCCGCAACTTCGGCTAGCCCCGAGGGGGCGGAAGGGCGTCGGGATCGGCGCCGGTTCGCGCGCGGATCGTCTCCAGCACGCGCGGCACGTACATCTGCGTCTCCGTGGGCAAGGCGTCTGCGATGTCATCGAAACTTCGCGAATCGCGCCTGCGGCAAAGCCCGGAGACGCGCCCCTCCCCTGCGTTATAGGCCGCAAGCGCCAGCGGCCACGAACCGAACCGGCGGTGTAGCGCCTTCAGGTACGCCGCGGCCGCCCGTGCGTTGGCCTCGGGCTCGAGACGCTGGTCGCGGGGGCTCAACGAAAGGCCCAGCGACCGGGCCGTCGCGGGCATGAGTTGGAAGAGACCGACCGCCCCGGCCGGACTTTTCGCCGCGGGATCCATCGCGGACTCCACCTCCGCGACCCAGGCGAGCTGGGATGGCAGGCCGGCGTCTCGAAAAACGCGCTCCAGGCGCGGAACGATTTCGGCGGCACGCCGGGGCGCATCGCGCCGGGCGACTTTTCTGCTCCAATAGGCGCGGCCTCGCGTGGTGCCCTGACCGCCGGACGCCGCCACGGGACGCACCGCGCGGGCAGGCTTGCCCGCGGGTTCGGGGACGGACGCCGCCGCGCGCGGTTTGCTCTTGTACGTGTCGGGCAGCGGCGGAAGGGAGGCGACGTCGATGGACGGCTTGGCGGCGGACTCGATCGCGGGGCGCCGTGGCGCGTCGCGGCCCGGCGAACGGCGTGGCGGAGTCTCGACCGCGGCGCGCCGCGCCCGCGCCTGAGCCGCGCGCAGGTCGGCCTCGGCCTGGCGCCGCGCCGCGGCGTTGCGGCGGGCGAGGGTCTCGGCTTCGCGCGCTTCCTCGGCGGCTTCGAAGTAGAGCATCCGCGCCTCGAGCCATGATTCATACTCGCGCATGCCGGGAAGCGCACCGCCCTGGCGGTTGATCGCGGCGGCGCACGTCTGGAGACGCGCAAGTTCATCGGGATCGTCGCCATGGAGCGCCTCGAAGCCGCGCAGACAGAAATCGCCCACGGCATCGGGATCGTGGTTTTCGAGGCGATTGCGCAGGTCCTCCACGAACGTCTCGCGCGAGGCAAAGTTCGGCGGATCGAAAAAGAGGTTGCCGTCGGCGTCGAACGACAGGCAGCCCGCGATCCCCAGCGCGGCAACTGCGGCGAGCACCGGCAACGCGCGTCGTGGCTGAAGCGCGCGGCTCATGGCGCGGCGTCTCTCGCGGCGAAGGCCCGACCGAGGGCCTGGGCGAATCCGCAGTCCGCGCACTGGGTCTTGGTAGAGAGGCAGTAGCCGTTGCAGATCTCGAGCAGACCCTGGATGCGTAACCCGCTCTTGGCGTAGACCGCGGGATTGTGGTCGCGGCCGAGTAGACGGTAGGCGGTCTCGGCGGCCTGCTCGTTCACCGCCTCGGCGGGCAGCGCACACGCGATCTCCGGCTCGAGCCGGCTTTCGGCCAGCATGAGGGGCACGACGACGTTCGTCAGGATCGTGCCGATGCGCTCGGGACCGATGTCGATCGCGCCGCGCCAGGGCTCCGGCACGTCGGCGCGCGCCGCGGTCAAGGCGGTGGCAAGCGCCACGTCGGCCTGCTCGAACCAGGTGGCGTCGCGCTGCGGAATGGCGTCGAAAGCCGCAAGAAGCGCACCCGGCGCGGCGAAGAGCGCGGCAGCCGCCGCCAGGCGGCGGCGGGGGTGGTTGACGGGGCGCGTGGCGCCCAGCTTCCAAGCAGGCCGGTCTGGCGAATCCGCGGCGCCGAGCTTCCAGGCGGCATCCCAGAGCGCGCGGGCTTCGGGACCGGCGCGCGAAGGATCGGGGAGGAGTCCGGCGATGCCGAGGAGCAGAGCGTAGCGCTCGGAGAAGCCCGCGCAGGCCGCGAGCCGCTCCAGCGGCGCCAGACGCGCCACGGCGCGCATCGCCTCGGCGTTGGGCTTGTAGCCCAGCGCGGCCATGAACTCCTCGTAGAAGACCTGCTCGCGACTGCCTGTCGCCTGGAGGCGCAGCGTCGTCCGCAGGGCCTTGCGCCGCAGCCGGCTCATGCCGGCGCGCTCCAGAACAGCCTTGACGTCGGCCTGGGCCGCGCCGGAGAGAATCCGTCCGCAAGGGCGCGGCGTATCCGGAATCACGGCATGAGGATAGGCGGCCAGATCGATGGCGTCGAACGAGAAGCGGCTGTTGGCCGACACGGGCTCCCGCAGGGACAGCGAGAGGATGTGGGGCGGCACGGCGGCGACCAAGGGCGGAAACCACGTCACGTGCAGCACAACGTCGGCATACCGCGGATCCTCGGCGTGCCGGTGGGCGTTCCAGTCGCCGGGACGGATGTGGACTTCGATGTCGCCGCGGACGATCCGGCGGCCGACTCTCAACACGGCGTCAAGAAAGTCGGGACCGGCCTCAAGATTCCAGCGGCCGGGCGAAACGACCTCGATGGAAGTCCCCGTCACATCGCGAAGCTTGCCGGGGCGGAGCCGTTCGTCGGCCCAGAGGCACTGGAGGTGGCGCTCGGACCAGTGCCACTCATGCGTGTCGCGGACCGCCCCGTCCTCGGCGACGCGAAGCGCGCCAAGAGGGGGAAACTCAATCGCCTCCAACGCAGTGATGTCGATCATGGCGTCTCCTTGGCTGAGGGTATCGGCTAATCGAAGGCCAGCGCGCCGCTGCGGCGGACGCTGTGGAAGCCCGGAGGGAACAGCGCGTCGTCGCCCACGATGATGTGGTCGGTGAGCGGAATCCCCAGAACGCGCCCCGCCTCGAGCAGCCGACGCGTCACCTCGATGTCCTCCTTCGAGGGCGTCGGATCGCCCGAAGGGTGGTTGTGCGCCACGATGAGCGACGCCGCAGACCACCGGAGCGCCACCTTGAAAACCTCGCGCTGGTGCACGATCGAGGAATCGAGCGTGCCGCGCGTCATCTCCGTCATCGGTCCGCAGAGGCGGCACTTCTTGTCGAGAGGCAGCACGAAGAAGGACTCCGAGTCCACGCTCATCTTGTACCCCAGGACCTTCGCCACCACCACCTCGGGGTGCGTCATCAGCGACAGCTCGCTGCCGTCGTGCTGGGAGGCCTTGACGCGGCGGGCGATCTCCATCACGGCGGCGATCTCGACGGCCTTGACTTCGCCGATCCCGAGGTAGCGCTTCAGGTCGTCGATGCTGGCCTTGGCGAGCAGAGAGAAGTTCTCGTAGTCCTTGAGCACGGCGTGCGCGACGCTCAGCACGTTGTGCCCAGGGAGCCCCTTGCCGATGATGATCGCCAGAAGTTCGGCGTCCGTGAGCGGCAGTCCAGCCATCAGCTTCTCGCGAGGCTGCTGGGACTCCGCCACGTCCTCCTGAAGCTTGCGCGTCGTGTTGGGCGCACGGGGCGACGAGGTCGCCGCTTCGCGCACGTTCTCCCTGACTCGGTTCGCATCCATGTCGGCGTCCTCACACCGCCACCGGCGTCATGCCGTGGCGTTTCCAGATCTCCAGCACCCGGTCGGCGGCGCGGGCCACGTCGGCGGCGTCAGCCGGACCCTCGGTCCATTCCACGTCGAGCTGCGTTCGGAACCACGTCCGCTGGCGCTTGGCGAGCTGGCGCGTGCGGGCGGCGATCCGCTCCGCCGCGGCTTCGCGCGTCATCGCGCCGTCGAGCACCGCCGCGGCCTCCGCATAGCCGATGCCCATGCCCGCCGTGGCCGAGAAGCCCGGATGCGCCGCGCGCAGACGCGCGACTTCGTCGAGCAGCCCGCCCTCGAACATCGCCGCGATGCGCGCGGAAATGCGCGCGGCCAGCGCGTCCGGAGGCAGCGCGAGCCCGGCCACGACGCGGCCGCGGCAGGCGAGCCCGCCTCCGCAGGCGGGCGCCCCGGCGGCGAGCCGCTCCACGAGCCGGATCAGCCTGCGCGGATTGTCCGGATCGGACAGCCCCGCCGCCGCGCCTGGGCACAGCCGCTCGGCCTCGGCGCGCAGCGCCGCCGCGCCGCCGTCTTGCGCAAGCGCTTCGAGGCGCGCGCGCAGCGCGGGGTCGGCCGACGGGGCGTCCAGCCCGCGAAGCAGCGCGTTGACGTAGAGTCCGGTGCCGCCGGCGACGATGAGATCGCGCCCGCAGGCCGCCGCCGCGTCCAAGGCGGCGCGCGCCGACGCCAGCCAGGCTCCGACACTGAAGGTCTCGCAGGGCTCGGCGAGGTCGATGCCGTGGATCGCGATGCCGCGCAGCTCCTCGGCCGAAGGCTTCGCGGTTCCAATGTCCATGCCGCGATAGACGAGCATCGAGTCGGCCGACAGCACGTTCGCACCCAGCCGGCGTGCCAGCGCGTTGGCCACCGCGGTCTTGCCCGTCGCCGTCGGCCCCACGAGGATCCAGGCGCCGCGTCCGATGGCCCCGGCGGCGTTCATGCCGTCGCGAAGGCCCCGGGGTCGAACTTGGCCAGATCGTCCAGGACGAGGTCGGCCGCCGCCACGTCCTGGGGGGGATGGAAGGGCCGCGCCAACGCGACGACCTTCATCCCGGCGGCTTTGCCGGCGGCCACGCCAACGGCGGAGTCCTCGAAGACGACGCAGTCCTCGGGTTCAACGCCCAGGCGTTCCGCCGCCATCAGAAATCCCGCCGGGTGCGGCTTGCCAAACGGGTAGTCCGAGGCACCGAGGTAGAAGGCGACGCAGTCCGTCACGTCCATCAGTTTGATCGCGTCCGCGATGTGTTCGCACGGCGAGCCCGAAACGATGCAGCAGGGCGTTGTCTTCGCGAGCTTGCGCAGCAGCGCGACCGATCCCGGAATGCGCACATCGGCGCGGTCGCGGGCGGCGTAGAAGAAGGCGTCCAGCTCCGCCTGCATCCGCTCCAGCCCCATGTCCAGCTCGGGATAGGCCTCGACAATGTCGTCGTAGACGTCGAACCAGGAGCGGCCATAGACGACTTGCATGCAGAACTCGCGGGTGGCGTCGAGGCCCTTGGCGCGCAGATACGCCCACGTCGCCTCGACCCAGACCGTCTCCGTGTCGAGCAGCGTGCCGTCGAGATCGAAGAGGTAGGCGGCGGTCATGGCGTCCCCTCCCCCGCCTTGGCGGCCTGCGGCAGCATGTCGCGGGAATAGCGGAGATCGGGCGCGGACGGGGTCGGCGCCTTCACGGCGGCGGCCTTGTCGCGCCAATAGCGCGCCTCGTCGGGCGTGCGGCGTCCGCCTTCGGCGCCGACGCCCGATTCGCAGAGACCGGCCAAGGCGAGCATCGCCTGGGCGTTGCCGAGCTTGGCCGCGCGTTCGTACCAGATGCGGGCGGCGCTGGCGGAGGCAGGGGTCCCGCGGCCGGCGAGGAACATGTCCGCCATGCGCCGCTGCGCCTCGGCGCGCAGCGCGACGTCGACGGCGTCGTTGGAGCCGATGCGCCGCAGCCAGGAGAGCGCGGTGGATTCGTTCTTCTCGACGAGGTGCCCGCGTTCGTAGAGTTCGGAAACAAGCAGAATCGAGTCGGAGTGCCCTGCGACCGCGGCGCTCTCGAGCAGACGGGCCAGGTCGGCGTCGTCGGCCTTGTGGCCGCGTCCCTCGCGGACGAAGCGGACAATGCGCGCGATGGCGTCGAACTGCGTCTGCGTCCACTTGGCCGGGTTGCCGAAGGCCGCCCGCCAGCAGTTCATCGCGAGGCGGTCGGCGTCGGGGACGCCAGTCCCTCCGCGGTCGGCATGCCAATCGCCAAGCAGGATTCCGGCGTCGGCATGGCCTTGGGCGACGGCTCGTTCGAGGGCTGGGATGGCGCGGGCGGAGTCCGGCGGCCCGTCGAGGCCCACAAGCCGGGCGTAGGCCAGCCAGTAGGCGGCGACAGGGTCCGTCTTGGACAGCGCCTCGAGCGCGGAGATCTGCGGGCGGAGGCGTTCGGCGGAGCGGACGCGCAACTCGGGATCGTTCGGGGCGGCGCGCCACTCGAGCAGGGCGAGGCGCGCCGTCGCCACCGCGTCGCCGAGATCCGCCGCCGTGCGGAGCTGCTCCATCGAGTAGTCGGCGACGAGATCCGGAAATCCCTCGAGCGCGGCCGAAGCGGGCTTGTCGTCGATGATCGTGATGGCGGAATAGCGCTTGGCCGACGTGATGCGCGTCTGCGCGCGCTGGCGGTTCTCCAGGTATTTCATCCCGAGGAAGACGCCCACGCCCACCCCGACGATGCCCGCGAACATGATGCCCATGCGCAGGGCCGCGGCGAGCATCTGGCCGGTGCTCGAATTCGCGTTGAACCCATGACGGCGCTTCTTGTGGCGATGGTGGGAGGAACGGTGCCGGCGCACGGCCCCGCCGGAATCCGAAGACGCCGCCGGGGACGGTGCCGAAGCGGGCGCCGATTCCTCGGCGGCGGCGTTCGCGGCGCCGGAATGTTCAAGCCGGAGCGGGCGAGACGCGCCGGAGTCCTCAAGCGCGTCGCGAACATCCGCATGCCATGCGGCGCCGTCCGCATACCCGCCGTCAAGCAGGCGCCGCGCGATGGCGTCCAGCGCCTTGTCGAGCTTCGCCCCGTGCGCGGGGACCGAGGCCTTGAGCAGGGTCTCCATCACCTCGCCCGCTTGGCGGAGATTGCGGACGACGGCGGCCTCCGCCGGCTCTTCGGGAAAGGCGTAGAAGCGGAGGCGGGCGATGAGGCTCGCATGGCGGAAGGTGCGGTCCAGAAAGACGGTGGTCGGCGAAATGTCGCCCGCGTAGCTGCCCCGTGCGTGCAGAAAGGCCAGCGCCTCGGCGAGATCGGCGACGATCGTGTTGCGATCCTTCGCGGCCAGTTTGCCGCCGGCGGCGTCGAGCAGCGCCTGCAGCGTGGGGAAGCAGACCTCGACAGGCTCCTCCGCAGTCGCGGCGTCCGGCTCCTCCGCCGAAGCTGGCGCCACCGAGGCGGTCGTCCAATCCGGCGCGCCGTCCGTGTGCTCGGAACGGAGCCAGACATGGCCGTCGTCCTCGCCACAGGCGAAGTACGGGATGAGGCAGGGGTGGCGCATCGGCCCGACCAGGCGGACGACGTCCTCGTAGTCGCGCAGGGCCTCCGCCCCCGGGGTGGCGGCAACGTTGATGTCGTAGACGCGGTTTGTCGTGCCGAACACGGCAGCGTAGCGGTCGCCGAGGACGGGATCCGCGCCCATATAATGCCGAATGGCATGCTTGCCGATGCGCGCGCCAGGGACCAAGGAGGTGGCCATGCCGTTGTTCGGAGTTTGAATCATCGCTTGACGCCGTGGACGTTGATGAGGAGGTTGGAGGCGGCGAACCGGCTCCTGGCTAGATCAGGCGACCCATGCGCGGCAGGGTGCCGACGAGCGGCGCGGCGTAGTCGACAAACGCCTGCGTCACGTCGTTGCCCGCCTTGTTGATGAACGCGGCCGGCATGTGGCGGGTGTTCTTCGCGACCGACCGCAGGGGGACGCAGACGTATTCGACGGCGTATTTGCGGCCGGGACGGCGGACGATCGCGATCGAGGCGGAGCGGACCTTGCCGGCGACGGCGTTCTGCACGGCCGCCATGCCCGCGCCGAGGGCCTCGAACGAATCGCTCTCCGACGCCATCGCGGGGAAGGAGCGCTGCAAATACCCGAACGTGTCGGCGCGCACGCGCTTGATCCCGAGGCGCGCCTTGATCTCGCGCGCGAGCAAGTCGCCGAGCGCGCCGGTGCCGCTGAGCTGCACGTTGCCGTGCGAATCCTTCTCGCCGCCGCCGAGGGTCGCCGCGATCGGCGTGCCGGCAACGTCGCAGATGCCTTCGGACACCGCCACGACGCAGCGGCCCAGCCGGTCCATCACGCTTTTGACATCGGCGACGAACCGCGCCATGTCGAACGGGCGCTCGGGCAGGTAGATCAGGTGCGGGCCATCGTCCGGGTGCTGACGCCCGAGCGCCGAGGCGGCGGTGAGGAAGCCGGCATGGCGGCCCATGACGACGTCGATCTTCACGCCGCCGAGGGCGAGGTTGTCGAGATTGTCGCCCATGAAGGCGAGTGCGACGAAGCGGGCCGCGCTGCCGAAGCCGGGCGTGTGGTCGTTCTGGCGCAGGTCGTTGTCGATCGTCTTGGGGATGTGGAAGCAGCGCAAGTCCGCGCCGCTGCGTTTCGCCACGGTGTCCACGATGTGGACCGTCTCGGCCGAATCGTTGCCGCCGATGTAGAAGAAGTAGCCGATGCCGCGCTTGCGCAACACGTCGAAGAGCTTGAGGCAGTCCTCATCGGTGGGCTTGCGGCGGACGCTGCCGAGGGCGGAAGAGGGCGTGGCGGCGACGGCCTCGAGCTGCTTCGCGGGAATCTTGCGCAGATCGACGAACTGCTCCGCAAGAATGCCGTCGATGCCATGGATGGCGCCGTAGATCTTGCCGACCTCGCTGCTGGCGCGCGCCGCCATCACGGCGCCGACGAGGCTCTGGTTGATGACCATCGAGGGACCGCCGCTCTGGGCGACGACCATGTTGCGTTTCGCGTTCATGCGGGTGTTCTCCGGTTTCATGGCCTAGGCCAGATTCTCCTTCACTTTGCGGAAGCGGTCGGCCGCTTCGCGCAGGATGCGCTCCGTCGTCTCCCAGTCGATGCAGGGATCCGTCACGGAGACGCCGTAGTCCATCTTGTCGGGGTCGTTGTTCGTCGGCTGGCAGCCCCACTCGAGGTAGCTCTCGAGCATGAAGCCGACGATCGCGTTGTCGCCGCGCTCGATCTGAGCCATGACGTCCTGCATGACCTCCTCCTGCCGGCGCGGGTCGTATTCGGAATTGCCGTGGCTGCAATCCACGACGATGCGCCCGGCGAGGCCGGCCTTGCGCAGCTTCGCCTCGGCCTCGCCCACGCTCAAGCGCCCGTAGTTCGGGCCTTCGCCGCCGCGCAGCACGAGGTGCGCGTAGGCGTTGCCCTTCGTGCGCATCACGGCGGTCATGCCGTCCTCGGACACGCCGAGGAACGCATGGGGGCGCGAGGCGGTGCGGATCGAGTGGATCGCGGTGTCCACGCCGTCGCGATACGGCGCGTTCTTGAAACCGACGGGCATCGAGAGGCCGCTGGCCATTTCGCGGTGGGCGTTGGACTCGGAGGCGCGCTGGCCGATCGCCATCCAGGAAAAGAGGTCGCCCAAGTACTGCGGCATGATCGGGTCGAGCGCCTCGGTGCCGGCCGGCAGGTCCATGCGGACGAGGTGCATGAGAAACTTGCGCGCCACGCGCAACCCCTCTTCGATGCGGAATCCGCCGTCGAGAAAAGGATCGGTGATGAGGCCGCTCCAGCCCCCTTTGCCGCGGGGCTTTTCGAAGTAGACCCGCATGACGACGAAGAGGCTGTCGTCGAGATCGTGCGCGAGCGCGGACAGCCGCGAGGCGAACTCCGTCGCGCCCCGGATGTCGTGGATCGAGCACGGCCCCACCACCGCGAGCAACCGGACGTCGCGCCCGTCGAGGATGCCTTCGATGGTCTCCCGAAACCGGCAGACGGACGCCTCCTGCCCGGGATTCAGGGACAGCTCGCGTTGCAGCTCGCGCGGGGTGAGAATTTCCTCGACGTCCTCGATGTTCTTGTCGGTCAGCGCACTCATGATTTGTTTCCGCCGGTAATATCGGCTGAATTCGCTGCGGATTCTACCACGCCGCGCCCGATCCATCAACGCCGAACACGGTGTCGAGGTAGAGCGGTGAGGTAGAGCCGGCGGATCGCGTCGCTGCGCTGGTCCGTGGTCACGGCGATCATCGCCCCGTCACTCCGGACGACCGTCATGCCCAAGGCCGCGTCCCCTTTCGCCTCCACCCTCACCGGCAGCGCGGCGGTGGTGTAGAGCGACGGATCGACGAGCCAGGCCAGGGGGAACATGTCGTACATCACGGGCGTGGGCTTCCAGTTCTGAACGGGCTGCCAGCGATCGATCGCGCGGCCAAGGGCCCGGTGCAACGGCAGCGGACTGTCGCGGAAGCGCTGGCAGTCCCCGGGCGTCAGGGTGAATCGCCGCGTCACATCCCACGTGCCCATCGCGACCGGAACGCCGGAGCCGAGGACGATGTCGGCGGCGACGGGGTCGAAGGCGACGTTGTGTTCGACGCGGTTGAGGGCGGTCTCGCCGCCCATCATCGCGATGCAGGCGATCTTGCCGGCCAGGTCCGGCTTGCGGAGCAAGGCGGCGGCGATGTTGGTGAGCGGCGCGAGGCACGCCAGGGCGACCTCGCCGGGATTCGCCTCCACGACGCGGACGATCCGGTCCGCGGCGTCTCCGCCGTCCGGCGCGTCGGCCGGATCCTCCGGCTCGGCGAAGTCGGCGTGGTTGAGCGAACGCGAGAGGTCGCGGAGGCCGCGCCATTCGTCCTCCGACATTCTCCGCATCGGCGCGTCAAGGCCGGACGCCACGGGGATGTCGTCGCGCCCGAGGTGGCGCAGCAGGCGCTTGACGAGACGCGCGCGACGGTCGGCGGGATGCGTCGCGGTCGTGATGGCGAGCACGTCCAGCTCGGGGTGCCTGAGCGCGAAGAGCAGGGCCAGCAGATCGTCGATGTCCTGCCCGGGGTCGGTGTCGATGACGAGCTTGCGCATGGCGGGCTTTTCCGTTCATCCGCGCACGGCGGCGATATCGCGGCGGATCTGGCGGACGAGGGCCGCGGTCGAATCAAAGCGGATCTCGTCGCGGAGGCGGCGAATGAAGCGCACGTCGAGCGTCTCGTCGTGGAGGTCGCCAGCGAAGTCGAGCAGGTGGACTTCGAGCATGGGGGCGACGAGAGCGGCGTCCTCGAACGTCGGGCAGAAGCCGAGATTGGCAACGCCCTTCATCCAGCCGGCCTCGCGGTGGCGGAGTCTGGACGCCGCCACTTCGTAGACGCCGACGGGGGGCAGGACTTCGGCGGACGGGCGCATGTTGGCGGTGGCGAAGCCGATGCCGCCGCCGACGCCGCGGCCGGCGATGGTCGTCTCGCGGATCGCGTGCGGGCGGCCGAGCATGGCGGTTGCGCGGGGCAGGTCGCCGTTGAGGACCGCCTGGCGGATGGCGGAGCTGCAGACGCGCTCGCCGCCAAGCGTCACAGTGGGCGCTTCGTACGTCCCGATGGCGCCGCCACCGATCACGCGAAGGGCGGCGAGGTCGCCGGCGCGGGCGCGGCCGAAGCGCCAGTTTTCGCCGGCGACGACGGTGCAGCGGCGGCCGGGCATCATCCAGCCTCCGAAGACATCGGCGACGAACTCGGACGCGGTGCGCGCGGCGAGGGCCGGGGTGAACGGCATGAGCAGACAGCCGTCGACGCCGGATTCCGCGAGGCGTTCGAGACGTAGCTCGAGGGCGGTGAGCAGAAGGGGCCGGCGCGCGGGCGCGACGATGGCGAGGGGGTGCGGCTCGAAGGTGAGCGCCCAAGCCTGGGCGCCTTGGGCGCGCGCCCGGGCGACCGCCTCGGCGAGGATGGCCTGATGGCCGAGGTGGACGCCGTCGAAGAAGCCCGCGGCGGCGACGAGAGCGGGGACACATTCGGCGAGAGCGGCGGGCGAGTCGAGGATCGTCATCGCCTCACCCTCGGTAGTGGCGGGCGACGTCGCGTTCAGCGTCGCGCTCCGCCTCGCGGCGCAGGAGCGTCTCGCGCTTGTCGTGGGCGGCCTTGCCCTTGCAGACGCCGATTTCGACCTTGACCTTGCCGTGCTGGAGGTAGAGGCTCAACGGCACGAGCGTATGGCCCTTCTGTTCGACGAAGGCGCGCAACTTGGCGATTTCGCGACGGTGGAGCAGCAACTTGCGCACGCGGCGAGAATCATGGTTGAAGCGGTTGCCGAAGTCGTAGGGCGGGATCGTGACGTTGTCGAGGAAGGCCTCGTTGGTGCGCTTGTCGATATGGGCGAACGCGCCGGCGAGGCCGGCCTCGCCGGCGCGGACGACCTTGACCTCGGTGCCGACGAGCTGGATCCCGGCCTCGATGCGCTCGAGCACCTCGAAGTCGTGGAGCGCCTTCCGGTTGCGGGCCAGGAACTGGCGCCCGGACTTCGACGACGGCGCGTTCCCCCCGGCCATGGCGGCTAGATGCCCTTTTCGCGCGCAAGCGCGTCGAAGTCGTATTCGGACTGGAGCTTGCCTTCCGCGATCTCGCGCAGAACGAGGTCGAGGCGGTCCTCCTCGGCCTGGGGCTTGACCAGCGGGCGCATCCCTTCGTTGAGCTGGCGGAAGCGCATCGAGACCATGTTCACGAGAACGGGAACGCTGGGGACGCGGGCTTTGGCTTGTTCGAGAAGTTCAACATTCATGGTGAGATACCTTGGGAAATGGGATGCGGCTTGTTGGCTGGTTTTGCAATGCCCGAGAACTATACCCCAGACGGCGCGCCGAAGTCAATCGCCGTTTTCCGCTTGCATCGTCCTCCGAATTCTGGTACTTTTTGAATTTCACGAACGCAATCCCGCCTCGTCCAGGGGCATGGACGGCGCTCAGAAGCGAAGGCCGGGTGACGCCGGCAAAGCGGATTCACCGCGACGGTTGCCAGAAACGGCGCCG
>CAYVJM010000028.1:13802-15159 GCA_964451695.1 uncultured Lentisphaerales bacterium
GCCGGGTGACGCCGGCAAAGCGGATTCACCGCGACGGTTGCCAGAAACGGCGCCGCCACAACCCATACAAGGTGCAACTCATGTCAGACAACGTCTCCCTGTCCGGTCTCGCCGTGCGAGATCTCATGACGGCCGGTATGCATTTCGGCCATCAGACGAAGCGCTGGAATCCGAAGATGAAGAAATACATCTTCGACAAGCGCAACGGCATCCACATCATCGACATCACGCAGAGCATCGACCTCCTCGAGGAGGCGCTGAAATTCGTGAAGGAAGTCGCCGAGGACGGCCGGAAGATCCTCTTCGTCGGCACGAAGAAGCAGGCGCAGGAAGTCGTCCGCGCCGCGGCCGACGCCTGCGGGATGTTCAACGTCACGACGCGCTGGCTTGGCGGCACGCTGACCAACGCGCAGACGATCCGCCAGAGCATCCGGCGCATGCGCCAGCTCCAGACGACCGAGAAGAACGCCGGCGCGCTTTCCGTCCACAAGAAGGAAGCCGCGAGCATGCGCCGCGAACTCGACAAGCTCGAGCGGAACCTCTCCGGCATCGCGGACATGGCGCAGCTCCCCGGCGCCGTGTTCATCGTCGACCTCATGTGCGAAGCCAACGCCGTGGCCGAGGCCCGCCGCCTGGGCATCCCCATCGTGGCGATCGTCGACACGAACTGCGACCCGGATCTCGTCGACTACGTGATCCCCGGCAACGACGATTCGATGCGATCGATCAAGCTCGTCACCGACTGCATCGCCCGCGTGGCGAAGGACGCCTCCGACTCCTACTCCCGCCGCGCCGCCGAGGAGCAGCGCCGCGCCGATGCCGAGCGCGCCGCCGCCAAGGCCTCCGCGGACGCCTCGGGCGCCCCCCTCGAAAAGCCCCGTCGGTCGACGCGCACCCGCGCCGCCACGGAGCGCGGCGACGACGAGGCGCACAAGCGCGCCCGCCAGTCCGAGACGCGCCGCAACACGGCGCGCGCCGCCGCCGAGGCGATCGCCGCCCGCGCGAAGGCTGCGGAGACCGTCGCCGCCCCGGCCCCCGCCGAGGCGCCGGCCGAGGCCCCGGCCCCCGCCGAAGCGCCCGCCCAGTAGCCGACCGCACCCTCAAGGAACATTGACGTTATGGCACAGATTACAGCATCGGACGTAAACAGGCTCCGCGGCATGACCGGCGTGAGCATGATGGAGTGCAAGAAGGCGCTCGTCCAGACTGACGGCGACTTCGATGCCGCCGTGAAGATCCTCCGCGAGCTCGGCATCGCCGTCGCGGCCAAGCGCGCCGAGAAGGTCGCCAACCAGGGCATCGTCGCCGCCAAGGCCTCCGCCGACGGCGCGAAGATCGCCATGGTCGAGGTCAACTG
>CAYVJM010000029.1:0-4527 GCA_964451695.1 uncultured Lentisphaerales bacterium
ATGGTGTTCCAGAACTACGCCCTGTATCCGCACATGACCGTCTTCGACAACATGGCGTTTGGACTGAAGCTGCGCCACATGAACAAGCGCGAGATTCTGGAGCGCGTTCACGAAGCCGCCGACATCCTCGGCATCCAAGGGCTGCTGGATCGCCGCCCCAAGGCGCTTTCCGGTGGGCAGCGCCAGCGTGTGGCCGTGGGCCGCGCGATCGTCCGCAAGCCCAAGGTCTTTCTCTTTGACGAGCCGCTTTCGAATCTGGACGCGAAGATGCGCGTGCAGATGCGCACCGAGCTGAACCGCCTTCACCACCGCCTAGGCGCGACGATGATCTACGTCACACACGACCAGACCGAGGCCATGACGATGGGGGACCGCATCGTCGTCATGGAATCCGGACATATCCGGCAGGTGGCTGACCCGATCGCCTTGTACCGACACCCCGACAATCGGTTTGTCGCCAGCTTCATCGGCACGCCGCCGATGAACTTCTTCGAAGGACGCGTGGTGCAGGGCGCGGACGGCCTGCGCTTTGCCAACGACGGCGTCGAGGTGAAGCTTCCCGCCGACTGGATGCAAGCCGCCGCGCCGCTTGCGGGATGCGCGGCCTCGCTCGGGGTGCGGCCGGAGGACATCGGATCCCCTCAGGCCGAGTCCGATGCCGCCGCACCTAGCATCGCGGCGACGGTGGACGTCGTCGAGCCGATGGGCTCCGAATCGCTGCTCTACTGCACGGTCGGGGATAACCGTTTTGTCGCCCGCGTCGAAGGGTGGCGTTCGTTCACGGTCGGACAGAAGCTTGCCATGAAGCTCTACACCGCCCAGACCCATCTGTTCGACGCCGAAGGAGTCGCCCGCCGATGAAACAACCCCGTATCAGAAAAAATGCGTCCGCGATGAAGCCCGCTTGGGGCTGTCCGCCCCTCGATGCCGCCGTCCTGCCGCGGAGCGTCGTGAACGCCGCAGCGCACTTTCAGACGGCGCACGCGCTGGCCGACGCCGCACAGCTCTGGCGCACGCTCCGCGCCATGGACTCGGAGGCCGTCCTGCAAGGCGCCCGATGGCTGGCCGACCAATTGCGCGACGCGGGACTCGACAACGTCCAGGTGATCGAGTTCCCGGCGGACGGCCGCACCTCGATTGGCGGATGGCTCATGCCGATCGCGTGGACGGTGCGCGACGCCGTGCTCCGCGCGGCACCGGCCGGCCGCGGCGGCGAAGTGTTCGCCGACCACGCGATCAACCCGCAAAGCATCGCGATGTACAGCCCCCCGACGCCGGGCGGAGGCTGGGTCGAGGGGCGCGTCGTGGCGGCCCCGGACGTGGCGTCCGTGCGACGGCGTCTGCGCGGCGCCTTTCTGCTGCTGGAAAGCGATGCCGCTTCGCCGTCTCGCCAGGCCATGGCCGCGTCGCCCGCGCTCAACGCGGCGGCTGCCGAAGCCGGCGCCCTGGGCGTGATCGTCTGCGTTGCCAACGAGAATCCCGCCGCCTGCCGCTACCTCAACTATTCGGTGCCCGTGGATGCCACGCGCCCCTGCGTGCCCTGCTTTTCCCTTGCGCCCGAGGCCGGCGCACGGCTCAGAAAACGGCTGGACGCGAATCCGGAGCTCCGCCTTCGCGCCCGGGTCCGCTCACGTCGCGCCACAGGCACGTTGCCGCTCGTCACCGCCACGCTTGGGAACGGCACGCCCGCAGTCTACGTCTGCGCCCACATGGACGAAATCGGGGCTCAGGACAACGCCTCCGGCGTGGCCGTGGCGCTTGAGGCGCTTCGGGCGCTGAAGACAACTTCGGATACGGGAGCCGGACGGCCCTGTCGCGCGATTCGCGTCCTCTTCTCCGTGGAAATCCGCGGCATCCAAGCGTGGATGAACGCCCAGCCGAGGCCACCGTCGTTCTTCGCGGGTCTCAACCTCGACATGGTCGGATGTCCGACGGAGGACGGTGGCAACGTGATGACCGTGCGCCAGGGCTTCGCCGGCGTTCCGCACATCGCCGGCCACTTCCTCGCCGCGGCAGCCGATTTCGCGGACCGCCAGGTTGGCGGGATGAAGCGCGTCAGCGGTTTTTGCGACACGACCGACGCCTGCTTCGGGCTTGCGCCTGCCGTAGGCCATGTCTCGCTCGAACAAGTGCCCGGCCCGACGTACCACACGTCCACGGACACCCCCGACGTGCTTGATGCGCACGCGCTCCAGTGGACCGGAGTCGCCGCCATTGCGTTTCTCGACGCCGCGCGGCGTTTTGGGAACCGCGAAGCCCTGCGTATGACACGGCTTCTTGCGGGGAGCATGGCGGCACATGGCGAGTCGGAGGACGCGGTCGCGCGCACCGCCGAAATGAACAGTTTGCGCACGGCGATCCGGCTGCCGCAGCGTTTCGCCCTCTGGGGCGATGCCAGGCATTTCTACGCGGCGGGCGTTCGGCGTGGCAGCGGCTGCTGGCCGGAAGTGGAAGACGCGCGGCGGCTGGTGACTTTGCTGGATGACGTGGCGCCTCCGCCCGTCTTCCTCGCGAAGCACCGTCATCCGGACGCGGCCGATCAGCTTGTGCCGCAGATCAGTTTCAGGGGTTTTCTCTCTTTCGAAGACCAGGTGACGCCGGCGCAAGTCCGCGCGCTGGCGACCCGAGCAGGAACAACGCCCGCATGGGGCTTGCCGCTCTGGGCCTCGATGCTGGCTGCGCGACTGCGCGGCAAGGCGACATTGGCCGAGGTGCTGGACGAGCTGGCCCGGGACGGCGTGGCGATCGATCCCGCAACGGCCATCGCCTGGGTGCGCCACCTGGTGCGCATCGGCCATGCCCGCCTGCGTCCGATTCTGGAACCCGCCGCCTTGCATCGAGCCTTTCGCGCCGCCGGCGTTCGTCGCGGTTCAATCCTCTGCCTGCACGCGTCGCTCAGCGCTTTCGGCTATGTGCGCGGCGGGGCCGACGCGCTGATCGACGCGGTGCTGGACGTGCTCGGGCCCTCGGGAACGCTCTGCATGCCGACGCATTCGCTGAGCGTACTGGGGCAGGAACCCTACGAACCGGCCCGGTCGCCCTCGCAGGTCGGCGCCGTGAGCGAATGCTTCCGGAAGCGCACAGGCGTGCTGCGCTCCTTGCATCCGACCCACTCCGTCGCCGCCTTCGGCCCCGCCGCGGAGACGCTGACCCGCCTGTCCCGTCCGGATCTCGCCCCGATGGCGCGCGAAGGGTTCTGGGGCCGGCTGGTCGAGGCGGAAGGCGACGTCCTGCTGATGTGCCCCGTGGAGAGCGCGACGATCTTCCACGTCGGTGAGAACTGGACCGGCGTGCCGCAGCCGTCCATCGCCGCCCACGCCATCGATGCGAAAGGACGACGAAGCGTCTATCTGATCCCCAATCTTCCCTGGCACTCTGGCCATTTCGCCGAGACAATGGCGCGGCCGCTCCTTCGCGTCGGCACCATGCGGTCGCTGCCGCTGGGTGAGGGGGCCCTCTTCCTTGCCTCCGCCCGCGCCATGGCGGAGGCGAGCGTGGCGGCTCACCTGGCGAATCCGTTCGTAAGCCTCGGCGACGGCGGCCAATGCGCCTGTCCACACTGCCGGCATGTGTGCGAGCACCTTGGTGCCACGCGAAGGGAGGCGCGAACATGTTCGGAAAAGTGAATGATCTGCTGGATGCGGGCGCCCCGGTGACCCTCGTCGCCTACGGCGATTCCATCTGCGAGGCGGGCGATCGGCCCGACTGGCACGGCGGGGCGTCGTGCTTCGAGCAGAACTGGGCACAGCAACTCGGCAGGCTTCTTCATGAAGTCTATCCGGATGCGGTGTTTGCCGTGAAAAATTACGGCGTTGGCGGGCAGAACGCCTACGAAGGTCTCGGCCGATTCCGCTGGCTCAAACCCTTCAATCCCGATCTGGTGCTGGTCGAATTCGGCACGAACGACGTGGGATACCATCCGCTGCCGCCGGAGGCGACGGCGCTGGCCATTCGAACGCTGGTGAAGGGCATCCTGCATGATTACGGCGCCGACATCGTCGTCCTGGGGCCCGGTGGCGGCAACCCGCTCGAGAGCGAGGGATGCCATCTTCAGGAGACGATCGACCATTTGCGCGTCGTGGCCGATGAGACCGGTGCGCCCTTCGTCGACATTCGGGCCGCCATTCTCGAAGCAACGGAGAATGGAAGGAGGTGGACGGAATTCCATCCAAGCGCGCAGGACGTGCATCCGAACGATCGAGGCCACGCCCTGTGGGCGAAGACCGTGTTGGAGGTGTTGATGCAACACGTTCAGCGGGACCGGGGCTGAAGCAGCGCAGTGACGGAGATCGCGAAGCGGACGTGAAGCGGGGACGCCCACCGGACTTGGCTCAGGCGAAGAAGCTCTTGATGCCTGTCATCACCATCTGCGCCGCCAGGGCGGTCAGGATCAGTCCGGTCAGCCGGGTGAGTATCAGGAATCCGGTCCGGGCTCGCCCGTCAGCGGAGTGACTCGATGGCGTCATCCACCTTGCCTCGGAAGACATTCCAGTCGTCCGATCCGAAGAGGGCGTCGTGGTTGCGCTG
>CAYVJM010000029.1:4627-14980 GCA_964451695.1 uncultured Lentisphaerales bacterium
TCGAGTCGGAACTTCATCTTGAACTCGTGGGCTGCCTTGTAGAGATAGCCGCCAAACCGCCACCGGTCGCCGTTGTCGTTGTAGTAGGCCCAGTCGCCCCCGTGCTGGTGCAGCAACTTCACGGCGGCTTCGTCGTGGCCCGCCCAGTCGGCCACGTGCAGCGCCTTGGACAGGCGGAAGACGGGCGTGTCGGGATCGCTTCCCGTGTAGCTCATCGCGCCGGTGAAGAAGGGCGGGCCTTTCGGGAACGCGCGGCGGTAGGCCTCGGCGTTCTCGAGCGCCCGGGCTCGATCATCGCCGATCGGCTCGTCGCAGAGGTTGTAGTAGACGAGCGGCCAGCCCGCTTCGTCCGCATGGCGCTGGACGGCCGTGTAGACGGCGCGGATGAACGCGCTGTAGTCCTCGAACCCCGCGGCCTTCATCGCGGCCGTGTCCTGGGCGTATTGCGAAATCCCGTCGACGCCGCTGCCGTAGGCGACAACGGCCAGGAAGCCCAGGCTCTTGACTTCCGCCATCTGGGCGTCGGCCTCGGACCAGTCGAAGACCGGCTCGCCGTCTCGGAAGCCCTTGTAGTGGATCGTCGGCATGCCGGAAAGCGACGTGAAGCCATATTCCCTCAGCTTGCGCAGGCTCTGGGTTTTCAACATCGCGGCCATGGCCGAGGCTTCCGTGTCGCCGCCTTGCCAAGGGACCTTGATGGCATACCCCCATGGGCCGACGGGAACATCGACGGGATCGAGGGTTCCGCGCCGAACGCGGAAGGAGAAAGGCACGACGGCGCGCACACCGCGGCCGTCGCGGATGCCGATGGAACCCTGATAGACGCCCGGCTTGGCGTCGGCGGGAGTCCGGACGGTCAGCCAGAAACGACGTGCGACGCCCCGAGGGCAGCCGACGGCGTTCAGCGGCATGACCATGCGCGGCGCGATCGTGTAGACCGTGCCTTCCATCGTGACGCGGGAGAGGCGGTAGGACACGAAGCCCACGTCGACGGCACTGGCCGGGATGGTGCCGCCGGGGCCTTTGAGATCGCTGGCGGCCACCGCGACTTCACCGAGATCGCGCAGCGGGAGCAGCGTGAACGTGAGGGGCTCGTACTCGCCTGCGAACGCTTCCGCCCGCAGCTCAGTGCAGACTTCGCCCGGGAGCGGCGTGTCGTTGTAGTAGACATCACGCATGAAGTCGCGATGGAAGAGGACGAACCCCCGCGAAGGGTCGGCCGCCGCGGGCGCGAGAGGCGCGCCGGTCGGCCGGTGCAGGATGCGTTTGAAGTAGTTGTCGTAATGGAACCGGCGACGGGACTCGACAAACGCGAGGAAAGCATCTCCCTGCGCGGCTTTCGCCGCGGGATATACGATGACGCTGGAGACCGAGCAGCCCCAGTCCTGGCTTTTGAAGTCGAGATTCAACTGGCCGTCCGAGACCACGACGTCGAACCTCTTTTCGGCGAAGTAGGGCTTCTGATACTTGTCGAACGTGTTGTCGTTCGGAACGTCCTCCGTGTTCCAGAAGCGGAAATAGCGCTTCATCTGGTCGGCGAACGTCCGCGTCTCTTCGACGGCCGGACGTCCTTCGGCGATGACGGTTCGCTTCGCGAAATACTGGTACTCGCCCCAGTAGGCGGAAGGGCTGTCGATGTTGACGACCACGCGGTACATGCCGTTCGGCACGTCGACGGCCAGGCCTCCGGACGTGATGCAGAGGTAGTCCTGGTACAGCGGATCGGGCTGCCGGGCGTCGTCCGTGCGCCAGATCCGGGCGTTCATCAAGCCGTAGCCACGCTCCTTCGAGTAGCGGGATTCCGGGGTGACGGGGGTGAAGCCCTCCATCACCGGGCTGGTCTCGGTGCCGAAGTCGAACGCGCGGAGTTCGGGGAAGACGACCTGTGCCGCTGCGTCGTCGCGCTCCAGCCGGATGGTGTCGACGTAGAGAGGCCCCGCGGGCGTGTCGGATCGGTGTGCGATGACGAACCGGGTGATGGCCTTCAGGTCGAGCATCCGGCCGGGGCGTGCCTTCTCACCGACATAGAGCTGTTTCACGGGAATGGCCAGCGTGCTGGCGCCCGGGGGGACGACAGTCGTGTAGTTGACGCGCGTCCAATAGTCGCGCGTGCCGGTGTCGCGCACCTCGATGTAGACTTGGACGGGTTCATTGGACGGGACGAAGAAGTCGGCTTTGAGGAAGTCGTAGCCGGTCCAGTCATGAGGGGCGTCCATCGAGGCGTAGCTGCGGTCGATCCGCAGGGCGCGCCGACCGCTCGTGGCCTGTTCGTCCACGATCGCCAAGGCGTCGCCCTGGAACGGATTGCGTCCGTCCTCGAAGTCCGCGATCATCCGCGTCGTCGGTCTGGTAGTCTGCGCGGGGGAACCCGCGCGTCCTGCGCCCGGCGTTTGGCGGGGTGGCGTCTCCGCGTTCGCCATCCACCCCAGAAGACCGATGAAGCCTGCGAGAAGCGCCATTCGTGTGCGATGTTGATGCATGGTTGTCCCTAGTTTATTGACGTCGCGGTGCATGGATTGCTGCGGTGTTGGTCAGCGAACAATGACGAGCGTGGCGCCGGGCGGCGGCGGGTTCGGCGCGAATTCGATCATGATGCGTTGGCCACTGACCACATCGAAACTGGCGTCGTAGTCTGCGGGAACCGTGCCCGAGTTGCTGTCGTCGCCTTGGATGATCCGGACTTCGTCGCCGCTCCACGTACCGTCCGCGTTGACCGCAAACACCCGGATCCAGGGACCATATCCCCAAGCCGCGTAGAAGTTCGCCACGAACAGAACCCACTGCCCTCCGGGTGTCTGGTACAGGTCAATGTCGAGCGGATACTCGTACGTCTCCACCTGCGCCTTCGTCAGCCAGACGGACGACTCCCCTTCATCCATGCAGTCGCCGTCGTCGTTGTGGTCCTCTGTTCGCATCAACTCGCGGGTATCATAGTTCATGGTGAACATGTCGACAACGCCGTCGCCGTCGACATCCCCGCAGGCGAGGCCGCCTGTAGCCCCAAACGGGATCTTCGTTCTCGAGGTGTAGTCGCGGGAGCTGTATGCCGAACCGCTCCAACGTATCTGGCGGATGTTGCTACCTATCAACCAGACATTCGAGCCCACGAGCATGGCGTCTACGGCGGAATTCTGTGTAAGGGGCAGACGGACGGCTACGGCCGGTTCAGCGTAGTCGCCGTCGCAGTTTGCGTCATGCCAGACGGCGTCTCCGGTGGCATAGCCGCCTCCAAGCACCAAGACGGGCGGCTCCGAAGCGGGTGTTCCGAATCTGCGCCCCAAATCTGCCAAAGCCCAAGAGCATCCATGAGTCGAAGGCTCGGAAGAGCCTCCCTTCGTGGCACCGTCGAGCACGCGTGCCAGCGTGCCGTCCGGGTTCACGGAGAACACGTCGCCCATCAACCGCCACACGGAGGCGACCATTTGCGTGTCGTTGTCGTAGTACGTTCGGATCAGCGGCGTGCCGTTCGTCCACAGCGAGTACATGCCGGCGGCTTTGACATACTGATAGGCGTCTCCTCCCATCCCGAAGTACGAGTTCGTGATGCCGGTGCAAACGGTCGTCATGCCGTTCGGGGCCGGGTTCGTCTTCTGCCAGTTCTCGTCGATGTCGACGCAGTAGATGCTCAGCGGCATATTGGTGGTGGCGGTTGGCGGCCTCAGGCAGACCCAGAGCCTTCCACCGGGGCCCTCGGGCATCCCGCCGCGAGCCGACGCCATGCAGAACATGGCCAATCCCAACGTGATCAGGTGACGTTTCATCAACTTTCCTCCATGTTTGGTTTTTGTCGCCCGAATAACTGCTTCCGGCTGCTGCGGTCTGGTTCGTCCGCAGAGCGACGTCTTCACTCCGACAGTGTGATGCTGTTCCCACATCTGGCGCGAGAATACCACCGGGGCGAATGCGCCTGCAATCCAAGAACAACGCATCCCGTTGCGTTGGCTTTTCCGCGTTCACGATATTGTGAAACGCGGCGGGGACGCCGCGTCTACGAATCGACGATCGCCATATCGTGAATTGGTGGGGCACAACTCGGGCACCCGCAAAGACGCCCCGCGGAGGCGCAAGGAAAAACCCGGGCGCGGTCTTGGCCGCGTCCGGGTCTGGGTTGTCGTCCATGCGCTGCCCTTGTCAACTGGTCGGGCGCGGACGTCTTGTGATCGCTCCGTCCTTTACGGGCAGATCCGCATGTTGTCGAGGTACACCGTGGTGTCGGTCTTGTCGTCGGCCGTGATGTGGTAGGCGAATACGAAGCCCAGATCCAGCTTATAGTCGCAATCCGATGCCTTGAGATCCTTCAACGGGATCTCGAAGGAGTTTTTGCCCGGTTTGCAGGCCAGTTCGACGCGCAGGTTGTATTTCGAGTCGCGGAGGTTGGCCGCGAGCTGGTCGCGCACGTTGAGCCAGATCGTCGCGGGCCCGTCCTGGGGGTTCACGACGTCCAGCTTCAGGTAGCGGTAGCCGCGCCAGTCCTTTTCGGGGATGTTCCCCCACTTGTCGGCGTAGCCCTTGCCGCCCGGGAAGGTCAGCTTGAAGCAATGCGTGCCTTGCGTGGCGTGCTCGGGGTCC
The DNA here is from genome assembly GCA_964451695.1 of uncultured Lentisphaerales bacterium. Taxonomy (GTDB): domain Bacteria; phylum Verrucomicrobiota; class Kiritimatiellia; order RFP12; family UBA3636; genus JAAZAI01. The sequence continues at coordinate 9,197 of CAYVJM010000029.1, forward strand.
TCCACGTGGGTCGTCACGGAGCCGGAGAGTTGCCGCTCCGGGTATTCGCCGGTGTCGCCATCGGCGATGGCGACGTCGCCATGGACGCTGGGCGCGACCTTGTCTTCGAACATGCAGATCAGCTTGGCGACCTCGCGGCGCATTTCGTTGAGGCGCGTCGACGGCCAGGCGTTGCCCGCTTCGACGCCGGAGCCATCCCACGACTCGATGGAGGAGTAGGCGTCCGGCACGCAGTCGTTCCAGTAGTTGCGCGCGGCGATGGCGCGGTCGAGGACGCCGCGCTGGAAGGAGTCCTTGGGATCCGCATGGGACTCGATCAGGGCGTCGAGACGTTGCAGGTAGCGGAGATCGTCGATGCCTTCGCGGCAGAGTTCGAATTCGACGGTGCAGGTTTGCCCGGGCATCACAAGGGATCCGAAGGTGTTGGCCTGCGTCCCGTCGAACGGGTTGAAGGGATCCGAACTCGCGATGTCGAAGTGCCACTCGACCTTGCCGTCAACGCCCCATTTCGTCGTCTTCCAGAACCAGATGCCGAAGGGGTAGCGTCCCTTGCCGCCGTTGATGAACCACGGCGTGGCGCCCAGCGACTTGACGCGTTCGATGACGTCTCGCGTCATCAGACTATGGCCGCGGCGATTGGAGCCGAAACCGCCGCGCCATCCGTTATTGAAGCCGCAGGCGTCGAGAAACGGCGCCAAACCGATCAGCTCGCGGTAGCCGTTGATGTCGCTGATGAGGTTCAGGTCGTTCATCCGCGCCTTGGCGGCCCGGGCGATCTCGATGATGCGCGCCTCGCCGCCGCTGTTGGTAGTCTCGTCGCCGATCGAGTAGACGACCTTCTGGCCCGCGCGTTTCGCCACGGCCTCGTGGTTGCGGAAATGGCGTTCGAAGGCGTCTTGCCACGCGGGGTTCAACGGTCCGCCGAGATCGCGGGGCATCTGGTTGTGATAGTTCATCGTTCCGGCCATGTAGATTTCGCGTTCGAAGCCCGTCTTCTGGTAGAGGTCGATGAACCGCGCCCAGCGGTTGTCGTCGGACTGGAAGTCGGCTTTCGGCGAAAGCGAGAAGTCGCTGGCGACGGTGGTCATGCCGTAGTCGTACATGAGCTGGAGATCGCGCTTCGTGACGTCCCAGAACAGCTTGTCGCCCGCATCTGCGAACCAGTCAGGGAACCAGCTCGGGCTGTAGTTGAGTCCGATGGCCTGTTTGGGACGGGCGAGCTGGACGGGGACGACGTTCACCGTCAAGGGAATCGATGCCCCGGCCCCCCCTTGCCCGGAGACCGTGACCTGGGACGTGTACGTCGTGCTGCGCGCCGTGGCGGGCATCCGGATGGTCAGCCAGAACTGCCGGTTGACGAGTTCCTGCCCTTCGAAGCTGTCGCGATCGAGCAGAAAATACGGCAAGCTGGCGACGACGGTGTTGCCCTCGAAGATCTTGACGCCGCTCCGGGCCATCTTCGCGACCATCTGCGGGGTCGCCTTCGTCTCCATCTCCCAGGGCTTGACCAGGCGGATCGAGACGGCTTCGGCCGGCAGGATGTCCCCTTGGTCGCCTTTGAGCGGGGCGACTGAGCAGGTGAAGCTTCCCGGGGTCTTGCGGATCGGACGGACCGTGACAACGACTGGCTCCATCTCCCCGAGGGACACCATCGCCTCGAGCGGTCGACGTTCGTCACGCCATCCTCCGCGGCTGGCGATGCCGAGGTCGTTCGGGTCGCCCGGCCAGACCGTGAACCCCCGCGCGGCGGCCTCCTTGCTGTTGTCGCCGACATAGTTTTCCTGCATGTCGACGAAAGGGTGCTGCGATTCGAATGCGGACTTTCGCTTCTGGTTCAGCTCGGCGATGAACGCCTCGCCGGCGGCCTTTTCGGACAGCGGATAGATGATCGCCGCGTTCAGCGGCCCCACGTAGCTCAGTGGACCGGCATCGGCGCGCACCTGCAGTTCCAGCCGTCCATCCGTGACCTCGACTTCCGTCTGGTAGGTGCGGAAGCGCGTCGCGACGTATTTGTCGAAAATGTTCTCGCCGTGCCGGTAATCGGCGTCGCGATGGCGCCAGAACTCGGTCTGGAACTTCTCGAAGGTCGAGTGGTCGAGCTTGCCGATCTCGTTGCCTTCCGCGAGCACCGTGTAGGCGCCGCGCGGGTAGAACTCGTAGGCCCCCCAGTCTCCGACCATCATCCAGACGCCGTACGTGCCGTTTGGAACCTTGACGCCGAAGACGGATCCCCCGGCGACGAAGTCCGCGCAGAGCGCGTCCGGCGCGGTCTCGCGCATGCAGCCCGCCGCCGGCCCCCGCGCTTCGAGATAGCCCGCCTTGACCTCACCCGAGAGCCCGAGCCAGCCATATCCCCGGGACTCCGCGTAATCGTCGTGAACCGTGACGGCGGTGAAGCCCTCCATGTCTTTCGGCTTGTCTTTTCGGCCGAAGTCGAACTTCAAAATGCCTCCCGAGGCGGGGGTGGCGGTCGAGGCCAGGCCCAGCAGAACAAGGGAGGATGCCAGAATGCCCGTTCGTGTGAATGTGGCGTGCATGGTTGTCCTTATGTGTGGATGTTATTCGCTCCGCAATTCCCGCCAAGGGCGGTTTGCTGCATGGACGACGCGATGGCTTCATCTCGTCGGCAGGAGGTTTCCTGTGGGACGAACCCTATCACCCCGTCGGTCGCCCGGGCAATGCGGGATTACCGCAACCCGTTGCGTTGCGCGTCCGGCAAGACGTCCGAAAGCAACGAAATGCGAAACGCGGGCCTTGTCTTCAGCCGCATTATTTTGTAGGGTTGCCGCATTGAACACAGCCGGAACGGACGAAGCGAAAAGCGCAACGTTGCAGCCGCCCCCCCTCCCCTCAACAGGAGAAAATGAACGATGAACTTGCAAGCACCCATTCGAACAATCCGTCCTGTGGAGTTCAAAGGGCATCTCGCCAATCCGCATCGCGGCTGCTGCACCTTCCAGCACTTCAACGGCGACCCGCTGTATGCCGGGACGAGATGGTCCGAAGTGGGGCCGACAGCATTCGGCCCGAAACCGCCCGAAACGGTGGTCGACGGCTACCTGCCTTCGACCGTCTCCTATTGCCGCTGGTACTGGGAAGTGCTGGAGCCGGAGGACGGACGCTACGACTTCTCGATGATCGAAGGGGCGCTGGCCGCCTGCGCCGAACGCGGCCAGACCCTGGCCGTGCGGCTGATGCCCCTCGGCGAAGGCGCCAACCCGCTGCCCGACTGGTATGCGGCGAAGTTTCCGACCGTCGTCGAAAAACCGCATAACGTCTTCGACGTCGCGGCTCCCGTCTACGATTCACCGGAGTACCTCGAGCGGTTCGGAGGGATGTTGCGCGCGTTCGCCGCGCGTTTCGCGGACCACCCGCTGCTGGAGTCCGTCGACATGGCCTACATCGGTCCCTGGGGCGAAGGCGCAGGTCTCTGCGGCGAGGCGCAGATCGAACGCTTCACCCGGCTCTACGAGGAGGCGTTCCCCCGCGTTCCGCGTCTCGCGCTGATCGGAGGCGAGAAGATGCGCGCCGCCGTGAACCGCGGCGCGGGCTGGCGCTGCGATTGCTTCGGCGACCTCCGTCGGCGCAGTTCGCACGACGTTGCGGCCCGCAACGGCTGGAACCACATGTACGGGATGTACCCGCAGGAAGTCGCAGCCTGCGCCGCCGACGCCTGGAAGACCGCTCCGATTCATCTCGAGACCTGCTGGGTGCCCATGGCCTGGTATCAACACGAAGTGGATATCGACTTCATCCTCCAGCAGGGGCTCAAGTATCACGCGACGTATTTCATGCCCAAGTACACCCGGCTGCCCGCACCCTGGTTTGAAAAGCTGGCGGACTTCTGCAACCACCTGGGCTACCGCTTCGTCTACCGCCAGGCACAGTACCCGCAATGGGAGTCGGTCGACGGGACGATCGCCTTCCAGTCCTGGATCGAGAACGTCGGCGTCGCGCCGCTATACCGCGACAGCGGCTTCGCCCTCCGCTTCCGGCAGGACGACCGCGAGGCGATCGTCGTCCTGGAAGGCATCGACGTGCGGACGTGGCTTCCCGGCGACGTCCTGATCGACCGGCGCATCGATCTTCCGAAGGGGTTCCGTCCCGGCTGGCTGCAGATCGCCGCCGGAATCGTGGATCGCCGGACGCTGAAACCGGTGGTCAGCTTCGCGACGACCGATGAGTTTCAGGATCGGTGGGTGGATCTCGGCGGACTGGAACTGAAACGGTAGGCAGACTCGACGAGCGGTAGCCTTCCAGCTTCGAAATGGGCGGGCGCACGACGCTTCAGGCCTTCGAGCCGTGGGGTAGTGCTGCCTTTCCCTTCCCAGAACGAGTCGTCGTTCGATGGACGGCTGCGACTTCGGCCTCGGGCGGGAGCAATCGAGTGGTTCTGCCCTCTTGCCAGAAGCCGTCCACGAGGTGCGCGACCCGCATCGTGGGCAGTCCGTATTCGTTGCGATGGAACGCATCGACGATCATGTCCACGGCTTGTGCACCGACCTCGCGATAGTTCTCGTCGATATGGGTGACGTGCCTGGAAGGCTCGCACGGACGGCTGAGCAGCACGGTGGCCACGTCTTCCGGCACGAGGAATCCGGCACGCACGATGTCGTCGGGAAGCAGAAAGTCGTTCGTAATCAATGCATCCGGTCGCTTCCAGCGAAGCCACGCCGAGAGATCGCGCTGGCGCGTGGACACTTGCGCCTGGCACGGCGGAACGCAAAAGCTGGGGTGCTGGTTCGCGAAAGCGAAGAACGCGGCCAGACAGAGATCGTCCTGGCGCTGCCGGGTGACAGGCGTGGATGCGTAGCCGATGCGCCGATATCCGCGGTCCACCAGCGTCGAGAGGGCCAACAGGGTGTTGTGGTAGTAGTGCGGACTCGCGCGGCGGATCGACGCGGGCTGCTGAAGGCTGTAGTCGATGGTCGAGCAGGCGAGACCCGTGAAGTCGAAGCCGCGGAGATCGGTGCCTTCTGGCACGGGCAGCACGAGCAGCCCATGGATGCCGCGCGTGACGAGCAGGCGTTTGAGCCGTTCGAGCGAGCCCTCGAGATCGACCAGTCGGATGAGATCGATCTGGTAGCCGAGCGCATCGGCGCGGTCGCGAACGCCGTCGATGTAGTCGAGGCTCTCGCTGAAGTTGGCCCAGCTCGGTCGCTCCCGAGGCCAGCAGTCGAGCATCGCGATCGTGGCGGGATGGGGGTTGCGGCGGTAGGTGCGCACTTGCGCCGTCAGCGCCGCGACCAGCGGGTTGGGGCGGTAGCCCAACTGTTCGGCGATGCCCCGGATACGCTCGGTTTCCCCCGACGATACGCCGGGCATGCCGCGAAGGGCGCGCGACACGGTGGAGACGTTGACGCCAGCGGTCTGGGCCAGCTCGCGGATCGTGACAGGGCGCCGGGGGCGGATCGATTCAGACTCTTTCCGCTTTTGCTTCTCTTGTTTCATGAAGGACAGAATACCGCAACGGGCCGAAAAAAGCAACGGGTTGCGCTAGGCGGACGTTGTGGATTTCCCTCAATGGACTGTACTATTCTCCACCACTGACGAGTGCCTGACAAGACAACGCATTCAACAACGAGCCAACTGGGCATTATCCATGAGTGAACTTCGCATCGAGTCGTGGACGCTCCCTTCCGCCGACCTCGGATCGGAAAATCCGCTCCGACGAGACGGCCGTACAATCCTCATTCTTGCGAAGGACTGGGATCTCGCCCACCTCACGCGCGAGCGCTCACTCTTCCGGACGCTGCAGGACCCGAGGCGCGGGAACACGATTCA
>CAYVJM010000030.1:0-14794 GCA_964451695.1 uncultured Lentisphaerales bacterium
AATGCCGGTGGCCATGCCGGCGAAGAAGGTCAGACCGAGCGCCATGAGGACGTTGTTCATGCTTCGGGGGAGTGGGGTGTGTGCCGGGAAGATGCCTGCCATTGTACACGGTTGACGGCGCGGATTCAAGACGCCATTCTCCTGTTGAGCGGGTCGGACTAATGATGTAGAATGCGCGGCAAAGGGGATGAGCCGATGATGAACGGGATGAAAGCGCATCGCGCCGGAAGCGTCGTCGAATTCGAGTTGCCGGTCTGGCTGCTCGAGTGGGAGCGCTCGCTGCCGGGCGCCCTGAGGGGCGACGAGGCGGCGATGCGGGTCGCGGTGGAGACTGCCGCCCGGAACGTCCGCCAGGGTACAGGCGGCCCGTTTGGGGCCGTCGTGGTGGAAGTGTCCAGCGGCGCCGTCGTCGCCGTCGGCGCCAACATCGTTGTTTCCGGCGGCTCGTCGGTTCTGCACGCCGAGATGGTCGCCCTGATGCGTGCGCAGCGCAAGGCGGGCTTCCACAAGGCGGGCGGGGCCGAGGGCGTGCCGATGGCGCTGTACAGCTCCGCCGAACCTTGCGCGATGTGCATGGGCGCGATCCCGTGGAGCGGCGTGGACCGGGTCGTCTGCGCCGCGACGGATGCCGACGTGCGCGCGATCGGGTTCGACGAGGGCGACAAGCCTGCGGATTGGCTGGGGGCGTATCGGCGGCGCGGCATCGCCGTCCAGACCGGGGTGCTTCGAAGCGAGGCCGTTGCCGTGCTTCGCGATTATCGGGCTTCCGGAGGCGTCATCTACTAGTTCGCCGACATCACCTATGGAATGCAACTCGGAGAAACCAACATGAAAAAATCTATCGCTTCTTTGCTTGCCGTGGTCGCGTTGGCGGCCGTGTTCGGAGGCTGCAACTACGAGGCGCCGATCGTTCCCGCGACGTCGGCGAAGCCCGTCGACGAGGCGCTGCTGGGGGTCTGGCACGCGGTCCCCGCCGACAGCGCGAAGCAGAGCGCACCCCAAGTGGCGCTGATTCAGAAGTTCTGCGACAAGATGTACCTGATCCAGTATCCCGTGCAGACGGAGGACAGCCTTTATTTCCGCGGCTACCGGGTGGAGATCGACGGGAAGTCCTATCTCCAGATCCAGCTTGTCGGCACGGACAAGGGGCCTGTCAAGGAGACTGACCGGAAATACGATCTCGCCTGCTACGCGGTCTCCGGCGACATGCTGGAGATGCGGCTTCTGAACACGCAGGTCGTGCCGAAGCTTGGCACCACCGACGCCCTGATGAAGGTCTTTCTCGAAAAAAAGGCCGATCCCGCGCTGTTTGGCGAGGTTCTCAGGTTCCGTCGTCCGCCTCGCTAGGTCGGCCGGCTAGAGCCCCAGCCGGGTGCGAAGGAGTTCAGGCGGCGTTTCGGCCAGCAGCAGCGTCTTCCTGCGGCTTGTCGAGCCGGCGGCCAGGACGACTTGGCGCGTCGGCGCGCCGACCTGCTCCGCGATGAAGGCGCACAGCGCCTTGTTGGCCTTGCCGTCCACGGGCGGGGCTTGAAGGCGCACCTTGAGGGCGTCGCCCTGGAGACCGCAGATCTCGGACTTCGAGGCGCGGGGCACGACATGGATCGCCAGGCGCGAGCCGTGGCCGTCCGGGACGATGCAGGTGGGCAGGGGGGCGTTCATGGGAGGACGTCGAGCTTTCGGCGGGGGTTGGCGAAACGGAGCCGGAAGACGCCGGTGCCTGCGCCGATGTGAAGAGCGTCGACCTGGATGGGCGGTGGCGCCGGCTCGGAGACGGCGGGTTTCTCCGCCGTCGCGGGCGGGTTGGCTTCGTCGTCCGTCGGGGGTTCCGCACGGGCGGGGTTGGCGGTGGTGTCTCGCCCGTCGATGAGCCGACCTTCGATATCGGTGGCTTCGACGGCCTTGCCGCCGATGCCGGGGAAGGCGATGAAGAAGTCCGGATCCAGCCGTTCGCCGGTGGCGGGGTTGTAGGCGTAGACGGTCGCGACAACCGTTTTCGCGCGATCGAACGACATGTTGTCGGAGGCGGCCGCCGCGAAGACGAGGCGGCCTCCCGTTGCGGTGCGGGCCGCGATGTTCGTGACGCCTCGCGGCGCCTGGGCGAAGAGGACTATGTTGGTTAGCAGGGCGGTGGAGGCGTTGAAGGCGCAATGGGCGCCATTCGTGGGGATGTCCATCTGGACGAAGGCGAGACCGGGGAGGTCGATACGGCCGTCCGGATCGGGCGCCTGGCCGGCGCGGAGGATGTGCGAGGCGAAGATGCTGGAGGCGGGCGAATCGCAGGGCGGGAGGGCGAGGACGCCGATCCGGTCCGAAATGGCGGCGGCGGCAGTGGCGACGTAGAGATCGGCCTGGCCGGCGGGGTCGGCGATGCGGATGCCCGGAATCGGACTGTCGGCGTGTGCGTCGCCGCCGGGCGCGACGAAGCGGGCGGTGGCGCCGACGGGGAGGTTGTCGTGGCGGGCGTTGTAGCTGATGGCCGTGGGCGCCAGGCGGGTCGATTCGCCGAGGACGGCGAAGGGGTCGACGAGGCGCCGCAGGTGCGCGGCGTAGAGGTTGAGGAGGAACTTGTCCTGCATCGCGCGGCGCGGACAGGGGTTTCGCGGAGGCTTCGCGGCGGCGCAGACGGGGCAGACGGGCGTCTGGATTCTCCGCACGGTGCCGCGTTCGACGGATTCGTCGGGATCGAGGTCGGGCAGCGCCCGGCGCAGTTCGCCGTCGTTCGGGAAGTGTTCGTAGAGCCAGTTGTTCCAGACCGTGTCGAGCCCGGTGCGGAAAAACGGGTGGAGCGGCTGGCGGTTCGGGGACTGGATGTCGTCCCACCAGAGCTGTTCGAAGCTCCAGAGGGCGAAGACGGGATCGTCGCAGCGGCGCAGTCCGGTGTAGGGGTTGAAGCTGCGCGCCCATTCGCGGATGCGGCGTTGAAGGAGGACTTCGAGCCGCGGGTCCCAGGGGGCCGCGAGCATCTGGTCGTCGGGCGCCGGCGTGGCGGCGATGGCGTTTGTCCAGGCCGCGGCCGTGGCGGGGTCGTCGAGGCAGTCCGCATCGGCGGCGGTGGCGGGGCGGCGGGTGGCGGGGTGCATGACCTCGGCCCAGATTCTGAGGCCGTTCGCCTTGCAGGCGTGGATGAAGAGGTCGTGGAGTTCGGGGAGCGTGAAGTTCCCCTGGATGGAGGATTCGCCGGTCGGGATCGCGCCGAGGCGGATCATGTCGAACCCGGCGTCGCGGAGGCGCGCGGCAAGGGCCTCGCCGGCATGGGCGGCCGCGAGCCAGTTCGTCCGCCAGAGGGCGGCGTCGCCGCCGGGGGCGGGATCGGGCAAGGGCACGGCCACGCCGGTCGCGCAAAGGAAGCGCGCGGTCGCGCCATTGGCGCGAAGTTCGTCGCCGGAAACCGAGACGTAGGCCATCGCATCGTCGGGCGCGGGCGCGCCGAAAGCCGATGCGGCGGCCGCCAGCGCGATGATTCCTCCGAATGTCCGTGCTGTCAGTCGTGACAAGAACGTCTCTCCTTTCCGGGTGTCGATCACTTCAGTTCCGCGATGGCCGCTTCGATGATCGTCTCGTCCATGCTGTGGACCTCCACGGTGGTGCCGATGGCCGTGGGCAGCGTGATGCAAAGGCGACCGCCGAGGTGTTCGCGGAAGTCGCCGATGCCGCGGACGATCTCGAGTTCGCCGTCGGGGCGGCGCCGTTCCAGCTCGGGGAGGTAGCGGGGGAGGCCGAGGGCGGCGACGAGGGCGAGGATGCGGGCGGCGTCGGCTTCGGCGAGAAGCCCCGCCCGTTTCGCGTAGACCGTGTCGAGGGCCATGCCGACCGCGACGGCGCGGCCATGCCCGATTGCGTGGCCGGAGAGGATTTCGAGCCGGTGCGCGGCCCAGTGGCCGAAGTCGAGAGGGCGTGCGGAGCCGAACTCGAACGGATCGCCGCCTGTCCCGATCTGCCTCAGGTGGATCGCGGCGGCGTGTTCGACGGCGCGGTGCAGCGCGGCGGGCTCGCCGGCCACGAGCGCCGGCGCGCCCGCCTCGAGTTGCGCGAAGAACGCGGCGTCGCGGATGACCGCCACCTTGACGGCCTCGGCCAGCCCTCCCATCCGTTCGGCGGCCGGCAGCGACGCGAGCAGCGAGAGGTCGTTGACGACCGCGAAGGGCGGGGCGAAAGTGCCCATGAAGTTCTTCTGGCCGTGGTGGTCGATGCCGTTCTTCACGCCGACGCCGGCGTCGCATTGGGCCAGTACGGTGGACGGCATCCGCACGAGGCGCACGCCGCGGTGGATGAGCGCGGCAGCGAGGCCCGTCGCGTCGAGCATGCTGCCGCCGCCGACGGCGAGCACGAAGCTCTGCCGGTCGATGTGGAGGTTGCCCATCGCGAAGACGATGTTCTGGATGACGGCGAAGTCGTTTTTCGCGAGGTGGCCGCCGGGCACGCGCATGGGCGCCGCCACCAATTCGTAGGCGTCCGCGTGGGCGTGCGCATGCGCTTGGATCGCCGTCTCCAGCCCCGGGCGGGCATCGGCCAGACCGGCGTCCACGAACGCCGCCACGCGGTGGACGCGCCTTTCCCCGAGACGGTCGAAGACGCCGCAGAGCAGGTTGGATGCCGGGTCGAAGACGTTGTCGGCGAAATGGACGGGATAGTCGTAGTGGACGGCGAAGCGGTTGTGGATGACGGAGGACATGGGAGGGAGTGCGTGAGTGCGGGAGTGCGGGAGTGCGTGAGTGCGTGAGGGCGTGAGGGCGTGAGGGGCTAGGGGTTATGGACTAGGGACTTCGCGAGGGCGGCGGCGAGGGAGACGAGGGACGGGGATTGGGGCAGACCGGGGAGGGGAGCGGAGGTGCCGAAGGCGATCGTCGAGGGTCGGCCATGGGTGCCGCCGATGCGCGTGACGTCGAGGCTGGTGCCGAGGCGTCCGCGGTTGAAGCCGAAGAACAGTTCGCAGGGGTCGTAGCCCGGTTTGGCGTGGATGTCCACGTGCGTGGCGAAGTCCGGTGCCTCGCGGGTATCCGTCCACCACGGGTAGGCGCACCAGGAGCCCGGCATGGCGGTCAGGAGGATCTCGCCAGCGGCGGCGTGCCCCCAGGAGGCGTCAGGCGACTTGCGCGCCGCGGATTCGTAGACGCCCGTCGCGGCGAGCGTTTCGGCGACGAGCGGGACGTCCGCGGGATCCTTGACGTAGACGTGGGCGATCTCATGGTCGGCGAGGGCGAAGGCGCGCGAGGCGTTCAGGTCGGGATAGGCCATGCCGTGGACGGTTCGCGTGGCGAAGAGGCCTGCCTTGCGCAGTGTGACGTTGGGCATCGCGGGCGCCTGGTTGACCTGGGTGATCGCGTAGTCGCCGAAGACGAGCATCTCGAAGCCGCGCTTTTCGGCAAGGGCCGCCAAGCGTCCGAACTGGTTGCGCAGCAGGGCGAACGAGCGGTCGCAGCGGTCGTCCGCCGGGCCGAAGCGCTGGAGGTCGTAGTCGAGGGTCGGGAGGTAGACGAAGAGGGTGTCCGGAGAGATGGCGGCGAGGGCGGCTTCGGCGTAGGCGACGACGGCGTTGCCGACTTTGGGGGAGGCGAGGGGGCCCCAGTAGCGGTTCAGGGGGAACTGGCCGCATTGGGCAAGCAGCAGGTGGGCCAGCTCGTGCGGGCGCGTGTAGGTTTCCATCGCCATGCCGCCGTGGTGGAAGTGGACGGGGGCGGGCGAGATCAGGTAGTCCGCCGTTTCGCCGAGGCTCTGCTGCCAGAAGAACATGCCCGTGGTGCGCCCGGCCGCGCGGGCGGCGTCCCAGATGCGCGGACCGGCGACGAGGGCGGACGACTGCTCCCACAGGGACGCCTTGCGCAGGCGGCGGTCGAAGACGCCGTTGGCGACCATGCCGTGTTCGCGGGGCTCCGTGGCGGTTCGGAAGCTCGCCTGAGCGGTGCAGGTCACGGCGGGGAAAGCGGACGCCGCGGGATGGAGGTCGAGCCCGGCGAGATGCGAGAGACCGCGGCTGGCGACATCGTCCCAGCCGAGCCCCGCGACGCTGACAATCATCCATTTGGCCGACATGGCGCCAGTGTATCACATCAGGCGCGGGCGGGGAATAGGGGGCGTCGCATATTTCCTGTATTTCAAGGGCCTGTTTTGCTAGAATCCGCGCCAATTCAGGTTGAGCCGCATCGGTTTGCGAGGGGGTCGGCGGGTTCGGTCCGCTTCTCCGCAGGGGCCGGCTTCGCGGCAGGATCATCGGGTTCGTACCGCCATGCTATTTCCCACTTCGGTCTTCGCGCTGTTTTTTGCGGTCGTGTTCGCGCTCCACTGGCTCACTGTCTCCTGGCCGAGGACGAGAAAGGCGATTCTGCTCGCCGGCAGCCTGCTCTTCTACGGCTGGTGGAGCTGGAAGTTCGCGCTGATGCTGCTGGCCTCGGCGCTGCTCAACCACGCGGTGGCGGTGTGGATACACGGACTCGAGGACGAGCGGTCGCGGCGGCGCGCGGTGACGCTGGGCGTGGCGGCGAATCTGCTGGTGCTGGGCGTGTTCAAGTACGCGGGGTTCCTGGTCTTCCACGTGCTCGTGCCGCTCGCCGTGCCGGCCTGCGCCCAGTTCGGGACGACGGCGGAGCTGATCCGCCTTCAGGAGACGGTGCTGCCGTTCATCGAGCGGATCGTGCTGCCGGTGGGCATCTCCTTCTACACCTTCCAGGCGCTGAGCTACGTCGTGGACGTCTACCGCCGGCAGATCGCCCCTGCGCGGCACGCGATCGACTTCGCCAACTACCTGGCGTTCTTCCCGCAGCTCGTGGCGGGGCCGATCGTGCGGGCTTCGGACCTCCTGCCGCAGATGGAGCGGATGCCGGGGCTTGACGTGCGCATCGACACGGGCCGGGCGGGTCTCTTCATCCTCGCCGGGCTCTTCAAGAAGATCGTCGTGGCGAACTGGCTGGCGGAGCATTTGGCGGATCCCGTCTTCGGCGCGCCGGAGTATTACGCCGCGGCGGATCTCGTGCTGGGCGTCTACGCCTACGCGGTGCAGATCTACTGCGACTTTTCGGCCTATTCGGACATCGCGGTGGGCTGCGCGCTGCTGATGGGCTACACCTTCCCGGTCAACTTCAACGCCCCGTACTTCGCCGGGACGCTGCAGGACTTCTGGCGCCGGTGGCACATCTCGCTTTCGACTTGGCTTCGGGACTATCTGTACATCCCGTTGGGCGGTTCGCGCTGCGGCGCGGCGCGGCGTACGGCGAACCTGATCGCGACGTTCCTGCTGGGGGGGCTCTGGCACGGCGCGGCGTGGACGTTTGTGACGTGGGGGCTCTTCCACGGGATCTATCTGGCGGCGGAGCGTCCATTCCTGAAGCGGCTCAATGCGCTGAATCGCCTCTGGGGTCTGGTCGCGAAATTCTGGATTTTCAACGTGGTCTGCCTTTCCTGGGTGCTGTTCCGGTCGCCGAGCTGGGATGGGGTGACGGCGTTCCTCCAGGGGCTCGGTCGGGTCGGGGCCTCCGAGCTCTTCAGCCCGCAGGCCGCCCTCGTGCTGCTGGTGGGCTTTGCGATGCAGGGGCTGGACGCGAATCGGGCGTCCTGGCTGGGGGCGCGGGCCGGCGCGATGCCGCCTTGGCTTCAGGGGTTGACGGCGGCGGCGATTCTTGTCATCATTCTGGGAATTGGGCCGCAGGGCGTGGCCCCGTTCATCTACTTCCAGTTCTAGAGCCATGAGCCGAAACGAAACGAACAGCGGTCCGAATTCGAGCGCGGGCGCGAGCCTGGCGCGCGCGTGCGCCGCGGTGGTTGTGTTCTACGCGGCGCTGCTTCTGCTCAACGGGAAGGGGATCCACGACAAGATGTCCAAACTGGAGTACGGACGCGAACGGGACATCCTGATGGCGGCCGCTGCGCCCTTCAAGGCGGTTGCCGAGAACACGCGGCTCTGCGCGCTGCGCGACGCATCGTCCCGCCGGGCAGGCGCCTGGCTGAACCGCAGTCACTGATCGGATGCGACAGGCTCGAAGGAAACCATTCATGAACAAAATGCACATGCTGACGTTGCTGGCGGCCGTCTGGGCCGTCGCGGGATTCGCCGCGGAGCCGGCCGCCGAACCCGAATACGAGAAGATCCCCGCCGCGGATCGCCAGCCGGTGCTGATGCTCGGCGATTCGATGATGCGGCTGATGGGCAAGGCGACGGAGAAGGCGCTCAAGGCCGAAGGGTACGAGGCGAAGACGTTTTCGTCGATCGGCTCGGGCCTGGCCCGGCTGGACGTCTTCGACTGGTTCGCCCGGATCGAGACCACGATGAAGGAGAGCAAGCCCGCCGTCGTCGTCGTGACGCTGGGGGCCAACGATCGCCAGGCGCTCCAGGACGGCGCCGGCGGCGTCCTCCAGTTCGGCACGCCTGAGTGGCGGACGGAATACGGGAAGCGGATCGGCCGGGCGATGGACGTGATTCTGGAGAACGGGGCGAAGCGCGTCATCTGGCTTGAGCTTCCGGACATGAAGGAGCACCTCCACCAGAACTACGCCGAACTCGTCAACGCGATCTACGCCGAGCAGGCGGCCTTGGAGCCCCGCAAGGGGAAGGTCGTGCTCTTCAGCATGCGCCGGCACCTTTCGAAGACGCCGGGCACGTACGCGAGCTACCTGATGTCGCCCCAGGGGCAGGCGCTGCAGGTTCGCGACCCGGACGGCGTGCACCTCTCCCAGGAGGGGGCGAAGATCATGGCGCAGGCGCTGGTCCGGACGTTTTGGAAGGACTAGCGGCGCGCTTCCGCCTCCGGGGCGGGAGCGGAACAACACGGTCAGGAGGATCATGAAAACACAGCAGTGGGCGGCCGCGGCGGCCTTGGCGGTTCTCGCGATTTCCGCAGGCCTTGGCGCAACTTTCCCGCTTTCCGATTCGGCCCAGAGGCTCGACTCCGCCACGATCGAGGCCGCCCTCGACGAGGCGCGGGAGAACGACGTCGACGTCAGCGTCCAGAACGCCATCCTCTACAAGGGGCTCATGCTCTTCCAGGACGAGGAGTACGAGGCGTGCATCCCCTTTCTGGAGGAGGCGCTGCGCATGGATCCCGCGCTGACCGCCGGCCTCGAAGCTCTCGGCTGGGCCTACATCCGCACCGAGCGTCCCGAGCGCGGCTACGCGCTCTGGGAGTACTTCGCCACGCTGATGCCCGACCACTGGATGCCGTACAACCTGCTCGCCCAGGCGGCCGTGATGAAGCAGGACTGGAACCGGGCCGACGCGATGTTCCGCAAGGCGCTCGCGATCAAGCCGGATCTCTTCGACCAGCGCTACTGGTTCGGGCAGAATCTCCTCCGTCTCGGCAAGATCGACGAAGGCGAGAAGGTCTTCCGCGAGCTCATCGCCCAGGAACCCGGCCGTCTCGACATCCAGATCGACCTGGCCAACGTGATCACCTACAAGTTCCAGTACGAGGAGGCGACGCAGATCTGGCGCCACATCAACGAGGAGCTCCCCGGCAATCCCGGCTTCATGATGAACCAGGCGGAGCTGGAGCTGCGCATCGGCGAGGTCAAGACCGCGGACCGCCTCTGCCGCGAGGTGCTCGAGATCGAGGACGTCGGAACCCTTTATCCCAACGATGCCACTCGGGCGATGAACCTGCGCGTGGACATCGCCGAGCTTCAGGACGCCACCGCGGCGTCCATGGAACGTCTCGCCGAGATCATCGACGAGACCGAGGATCCCGTGCAGCGCAGCCACCTGCGCCTCCGGCAGGCGAACCGCTACCGCCAGCTCCAGAAGCGCGACCCCAAGCGCCATCCCCACGAACCGCTTCTCGCGATGATCCAGGAGGCCATCCGGGACAACCCCTACAGCCTCGAGGCGCGCGTGCTCTACGCCGAGCAGTGCGTGATCGCCAAGCGCTTCTACGCCGCCCAGCGCCAGGCGGCCTACGTGCTCGAGCGCTTCAACAAGGACAACATCCGGGCGAAGGACGTCCTCTTCGAATGCGCGCTCGTCGAGCGGCGCTTCGCCGACGCCGAGCAGATCCTGCTCGACCGCTACGCCACGTCCGATCCCACCAGCCCGCTGCGCCACATCGGCCTCGCCCGCGTGCGGATGGCGCGCGGCGACTACAACGAAGCGCTCAAGGAGCTCGACATCATGGAGAGCGCCGCGCAGCGCGGCACCGTGCTCACGCTGCTCTACCACGGCCTCACCGAGAGCGACTGGGTCCCCCTCACCTCGGCGCGCCGCCTGCGCGAGCACGTCAACGCCCTCCAGGACGCCGGCTTCGTCTTCGTCTCTCCGCTGGACATTCCGCGCTACGCCGGGCTGCGGGAAGGGGAGTCCGCCCTCGCCGCGGAGCGCAAGCTGCCCTGGCTGGCCCGCACGATCGATTCGCTGGTCTACCAGGTTTCGGGCTACCGCCGCTTCCGCCCCGAGGACGCCCGCGACTTCCGCGACGAGAAGCCGATGAAGCGCGTCGCCATCACCTTCGACGACGGCCTGCGCTCATCGTTCATGCTGGGCAGCGAGGTCGCCCAGTACGCGGGCGCGCCCTTCGGCATGTTCGTCATCACCAAGCCCCAGAAGGACTACCAGCCCGCTGTCGGCGGATGGGAGGAGTTCCGCAAGGCCGCCGAATCCGGCAACTGGATCATCGGCAGCCACCTCTACGACGCGCACAACCCCGCCCCCGTCGACCGCGAGGGCCGGGATATCCGGCTGGGGCTGCCGAACCGCCTCTGGCTCCCCGAGAAGAACCGGATCGAGTCGATGAACGAGTGGGATGCGCGCATGCGCCGCGAGTTCGCCCTCAGCCGTCAGATCCTCAAGAGCGAGATGCGGGAGTTCGACTCGGCGATCCCTTTCTGCGCCTATCCCTACGGCGATATCGGGCAGGAGTCCTCCTGCAACCTGGTCGGCCTGCGCAATCCGCTCAAGAGCATCATCGCCGAGGCCGCGCGCCACTACAGCCTCGGCTTCGTCCAGAGCCCCAGCGGCTACACGACCGTGGGCGACAACCTGATGCTCTCGCGCCGCTACGAGCCCCGGTGGAACGACGAGGGCGTCGACGTCGTGACCGCCGTCTACGAGACGCACCCCGTCTTCCTCGCCCGCAAGACGCGCGTCGATCTCGCCCTGCTCATGAACAAGCCCCACATGGCCGAGAAGATGCTCTTCCTGCTCCGCCGCGACGGCTATCCCGAGGCGCTCTGCCGGGGGATCGAGGCGGACGTGCGCGAGCACTTCCGCAACATCCAGGCCAAGGCCGAGCGCCCTCTCGTCGCCGAAAATGCGCCGCGCGCGGACGCGGGCGTCGAGGGCGATTCGGACCAGCCGGCCGATCCGACGTTCGATCCCTTCGACCCCGACGTCGATCCCGACGCGGCCGCGGCGATGGCCAAGGCCGCCCAGGCCTCCTCCCCCGCCCGCCAGGCCAACAAGCCGGGCGCCGGGACGTCGGAAGGTGAATCCGCGGAACTCGATCTTGGCGATGAATCTCCCTTCTTCGCCCCGGACCAGCCCACGCTCTATGGCGAAGTCGAGAACACCAAGGCGATCGACCAGTTCGCCATCAACCGCGCTCTCGCCAGGGCGGGCTTCAACCTCAATCCCAATTCCACGCTCTCGGGCGAAGTCTCGATCACGGACATCGACCAGACCGTCCATCCTCGCTGGAACGCGATCACCAACGACATGACGAAAGTCCTTGAAAGGGACTTCGACGCCACGAAGACGGACGCCCGCCTGCGCTATTCGCACCGCATGGAGAGCGGCGCGATCTTCTCGATGGCCCTCGGCATGGCCCAGCTCGAGCTCAACCACGACGACGAGAACACCGCCGATCTCGAAGACGAGGTGGGTTCCGAGACGTTCTGGCGCGACGACGGCGACTCCGAGATCGTCGGCGAGATCAGCTTCTTCTGGCGGCCCCGCAACGACATGACGCTGCGCGTCTTCTACGCGCGCGACCTCGTGCTCACCGCGGTCAAGCTCGTCACCTTCGACTCCCTGGCCGGCGTGATGGCCTGGCGGCCCTTCGACAACCTCGACATCCAGACGCGCGCCCAGTACTGGGCCTACTCCGACGACAACGCGCTCTTCAACATGCAGGGCAGTGCGCTCTTCGAGGTCCTCCCCGACGTCGGCATCCACTCCGGCCTCGAGGGCTACGTCATCTCCTCCAGCCACGGCTGCGACTACTACTGGACGCCCTACTGGGACCAGCGCGTCAACTGGCTCCTGCGCTACCAGAAGGTCCATCAGGGCTACGAGTTCTTCCTCGACTTCATGACGGGACTCCAGCGGGAGGACGGCCGGCCGCTGCGGCGCCGCCAGGACGACGGTCTATCGCAGAGTTCGGACTGGGGCTACATCTGGGGCTTCCGGGGCAAGTACGAGCAGCGCCTCAACCAAACCTTCACCCTGGGCGTCGAGGGCAACGTCAACGCCTTGCGGGACTACGTGGACCACCAGATCGTCCTCGGGATTTCGGCGCAGTTTTAGCGCCCGCGCAACACCAACAAAAGGAGTAGAGATGGATTTGACGTTTTTCGGGGCGGCTCAGACAACGACGGGCTCGATGCATCTTGTCGAGTGCGCCGGCCGCAAGGTTCTGCTGGACTGCGGGCTGATCCAGGGCAAGCGCAAGGAGTCCTTCGAGCTCAACCGCGCGATGCCGCTGCCGGTGAAGGATCTCGACGCCGTGATCCTCTCGCACGCCCACATCGACCACAGCGGCAGGCTGCCCGCGCTCGTGCGCCAGGGCTACCGCGGTCCGATCTACGCGACTCCCGCGACGCGCGACCTCGCGGACGTCATGCTGCGGGACTCCGCGTTCCTCCAGGAGAAGGACGTCGAGTTCGTCAACAAGCGTCGCGGCCGGCAGGGGAAGCACCTCTTCGAAGTGCTCTACGACCAGAGCGACGTCGAGGCGACCCTCGCGCTCTTCCGCACGGTCGACTACGGGAAGCGGCAGACGATCGTGCCCGGACTCGAGCTGACGTTCAACGACGCCGGTCACATCCTCGGTTCCGCCACGTGCACGCTCGACTACCTGCGCGACCGCCTGCCGCGCCGGCTGCTCTTCAGCGGTGACCTCGGCCAAAGGGACACGCCGTTCCTCAACGATCCCGTCGCCGTCCCGAACGTGGACGTGTTCATCACCGAAAGCACCTACGGCGACCGCAACCACCCCACGCGGGAGAACGTCCTCGGGCGCCTCAAGGACTACGTGGACTTGATCTGCCAGCACAAGTCGAAGCTCGTGATCCCCGCCTTCAGCGTCGGCAGGACTCAGCAGCTTCTCATGATGCTCAACGAGCTGGTCGAGCACCACCGCATTTGCGCCGTGCCGGTCTACGTCGACAGCCCGCTCTCGAAGAAGGCCACGGAGATCCACCGCAACCACGTCGAGTGCTTCAACGAGAAGACTCGCCGCATGCTCGAAGCTGGGGACGATCCGTTCCGCTTCCCGGGGCTGCGCTTCACGTCCTCCGTCGAAGAGTCGATGGCGCTCAACGAAGCCCGCGGGCCGATGATCATCATCTCGGCCTCGGGCATGTGCGAGGGCGGACGCGTCCTCCACCACCTCAAGCACACGATCGGCGATCCGATGAACGTGATCCTCATCACGGGATTCCAGGCCGAGAACACTCTCGGCCGGAAGATCGTCGACCGCGAGCCCGTGGTGAAGATCTTCGGCGAGGAGTACGAACTCCGCGCCACGGTCTTCACGATCAACGAGCTTTCCGCCCATGCCGACAGCGCCGGCCTCGTGGCCTACGCGAAGGCGCTCGGTTCTTCGCTGGAGCATGTCTTCTGCATCCATGGCGAGCCCGAGTACTGCGAGGCGCACAAGCGCTCGCTAGAGGCGCTCGGCGTTCGCAAGGTGGACATCCCCGTGTCCGGCCAGCGTTTTCAGAACGTGTAGAAACCCCCGCGCCGCCGACATCCGGCGGCACATGAGAAACAGGAATCCAGGAACATGATCAAGGTCAAAGTCATCGGTGCCAGCGGATATGGCGGCATCGGCATTGTCGAACTGCTACTCCGCCACCCGGAGGCACGCATCCAGTCGCTCGTCGCGCTTGAGAGCGTGGGACAGCCCATCTCCGAGATTTGGCCGCACCTCGCGGGCTTCTGCGATCTCGTGGTGCAGCCGCCGGACAGCCCGGCGGCCCAGGAGCCGGCGGATGTCGTCTTCTTCGCCACGCCGGACGGCGTGGGCATGAAGACGGCCAGGGCCGAGCTCGACAAGGGCGCGAAGGTCATCGACTACAGCGGCGACTTCCGCTTCAATTCCGCCGAGGACTACGCCGAGTACGCGCGGCGCATCGGCAAGAATCCGGCGCATGCCGATCCCGAGCTGCTTCCCATGACCGTCTACGGCGTGCCGGAGCTCCACCGGGCCGAGATCACGGCCGACCGCCGCCTCGTGGGCAACCCGGGCTGCTTCGCGGTGAGCTGCATCCTCGGCCTCGCTCCGGCCGCCGCCGCGCGAGCGGTGCGGCTGGACTCGATCATCTGCGACTGCAAGTCCGGCATCTCGGGCGCGGGCAAGAAGCTCGCCGCCGCCCATCACTATCCCAACCGCTACGAGATGATGAACGCCTACCGGCTCGCCGGGCATCAGCACGTCTGCGAAGTGGAGCGGGAGCTCTCGCTGCTTGCCGGCGCCCCCGTCGTCGTCACGTTCACCGCGCAGGTCGTCCCCGTCTGCCGCGGCATCATGTCCTGCCTCTACGCGGATCTGCTCGAGCCCACGACGGAGGAGGAGGCGTTCGCGATGTACCGCGACTTCTACCGCGGCAGCCCGTTCGTGCGCGTGCTGCCCTCGACGGCCAACGTCGGCTCGATGCA
>CAYVJM010000031.1:0-14704 GCA_964451695.1 uncultured Lentisphaerales bacterium
TAGTCCTCTGGCTCGTGTGTTCCATGTCTGGCTCCCCTCCCGCCGCCGTGCGCGGCCTCGTGTGTCAGCGGTACACTTCGCGGCGGTGTCCTATGCGGACGACGACGACGACAAGCTCGCGTTCGCGGATCGCGTACACGATTCGCCAGTCGCCCACGCGGACGCGGTAGAGGTCTTCCGCCCCGGCCAACTTCACGGAGCCTTGCGGTCGCGGATCGCCTTCAAGGGCCTTGAGCCTACGCACAACGCGGCTCCGCACGTCGCCGGGCAGGTGGTCAAGCGCCTTGCACGTCCGGGGGTCCAGGCGGACGGTGAACTTCATGCCTTGACCTCGCGCCCCATCAGGTACTCGTCAAGGGTGTTGAACGCGGCGGGGTTGCGGTCGTATTCCTTCAGCGCCCTCGCGGCGGCGCGAACGTCCTCGGCGTCTTCGATCTTCTGGAGCAAGGCAAGGTCTTCGGGAGACACCAGCGCGGCAACCGGCTTCCCGCGCCTGGCGAAGACAACCCGCTCGCCCCCGTAGGAAACGCGGTTGATTGCCTCGGCCAGTCCGTTGCGGGCTTCGACGATGCTAAGTGTAGTCATGGCGTTAATTCTCCTTTCATGCCCATAATGTACATAACAGCGGCTTTCAAGTCAACCCAGGATTTCACACCTTCGCAGCCAGCTTCTTGAACCGCGCCCGCTCGGCCTTGGTCGCCGTGCCGGTTGCGAGTTTCGCGGCAAGGTCGGAAAGCTCCTGTTTCGGGTTCGCCTTCACAAGCGCCGCCGTGATCTGCTTCGGCGCGGCTCGTCCCGTGAGAACCTCGGGCATGGCGGATACCAGCGCATCCTTGAAAGCCGCTTTTCCCGGCTGGAAGTAGTGCCGGAGTACAATGTCCGTCGTGCTATGCCCGGTAACTTTTCTAACAAGCTCCATCGGCACTCCGGCAGTCAAAGCCAACGTTACCCACGTCGCCCGCATTGTGTGCCAGTCGCGGACGCTCGCGGCGTTGCGTCCCTGTTCCCGCGACTCTCGGGTGACTCGCGCAATCGCGCTCTTGTACCCCGTCGCCTTGTGCGCGCCTCGAATGAACTGGCATCCGATCATCTGCCCGATTTCTTGAAAGTAGCCGCTCAACGTGGGCCTCGGCATTCCCGTAGCGCGTTCAATGTCGCGGTATGACTCCCCGGCGGCATAAAGCCTCATTGCCTCGATCATGCGTTCGCGCTTGGGGCCGGGGCGGACGTGTTCACGAATGGCCGCAAGGGCTTCGGCCTCGACCTCCGCCGGGGCCGTCGGCTCTACGTCGTCGGGGGTGGCCGGGGCCGCGTCCAGCGCCTCGACCAGCAACTTCTTGAATCGGTACGTCAACCCGCTCGGATTCTCCCGCAGCATCGCCTCGGCCTCTGGAAAAACAAACTTGCCTCCGTTGCCGACACGCTCTTTCAAGACGGCCATCAGCGGGGCGAAGACGGGTATCTCGACGCGGCGCCCGCTCTTGCTTGTCTTGACGGTCAGCATTGCGCCCTCCAAGTCAACCGCGTCCCAGCGCAGCCCGCACACGTCGCCGCGCCTCATGCCCGTACACGCGGCGGTGACGACGAGGGGATAAAGGAACTCGTCCGCCCGCGCCGTGTCCAGAATCGCCCGCAACTCCACAGGGGAAAACGGTCGGCGGTGGATAGCCTCGTCCCCGCCTTTCATCACGACATCGGCAAAAGGGTTCATCACGCCGGGCGGGAGGAGTCTGGCGAAGGATGATCGCAGGCGTTGAATTTGAGAGGTGGCGGTCGCGGTCGCCAGCGAGTCACGGCACAGGCCCGCGAACATGGCCGCGTCCTCGGAAGTGACTTCGTAGAGATACACGGCGGCGGGATTGCGGCTCCGCATAAAATCGCCGAAGCGGCGGAAAAGCGCATCACAGGCCTGAATGTAGACGGGGGACGGACGGACGGCACGGCCCACGTTGCGCCAGCGCTCGGCCAGCTCCTCAATGCGGACGTGTTCGACGGCCTTTCCCGTCTTCGCCTCGATGAGCCGTTCAACGAGATAAGCGGCGTTGCCCTTCCGTCGCGCTTCGTCTTGGAATTTAGCAAGAGCTTCCTCGGCACGTTCCCGGCTCCGCTCGAAAGCCGCATCGCCAATGTCGCGCATACTCCCGGAAGCGGGCGGGGTGCCCGTCCATCGAACGCCCAAGTTGAGCACATGGCGCTTGCCGTTGACATCGAAGACGCCGTACCATTCAGGCCGCCAATGTATCCGGTCATCCTTCTTGATTAGCTTGACAGACATACTTCCTCCATTTCAAAGTTGTTTTGCAACCGATGGGGGGAGTATGCAACAAACTGAAACGAGACACAAGCACAAAAGGCAACGGAAAGGGTAACGGCGGGGGATATTCGAAGCGGAAAACTCGCATTTCCTAGGGTTTTTCGCGGTCGCCCATTACCTTCACACGGTAGGGGTCACTGGTTCGAGTCCAGTATTGCCCACCATCTTTCAAGCCCGAACCCCCGAATCACCAAGGATTTCGAGGGGTTTTTGCTTTACAATCGCCGCGCCACCGATGCCATTCGCGCCGCGCTCAGAGCGGAGCTGCGGCTGTAGCCGGGGTCGGCGACAGAGCTGGGCTCCGCGCGTTAGCCTCGCTGGAGGGGCGCAATCCCTTGCGCCCGCGACGGCGGCAAGGGATTGCCGCCCTTCAATGGCACGGTCCGACAGGCTGGGCGCGATCACCGAGCCCCACCGTAAACTTGCGAGTCGACAAAGCGACAAAGTTGTATCCTGAACCCTGAACCCTTATGTGCGGCAACGATGTTGGCGCGCACTTCCTAGACGCGCGGTAAACGGCACAAAAACCCGGCTTGACGCTCTTCGCGATTTTTCATACTATTACGACCTGCTTTTTCACGTCTGGACGTTTTCCCGCCTATCCGGCGGGCGCGACGTGGAAGCGAACGTCAGGAAACCGATCGACAGGAGCATCCATGGCTTACACCGCATCCGATCTTCGCAAGGGCCTCAAGGTCATGTACGAAGGGCAGCCCTACGAAATCACCGAGTACAACTTCACCAAGCCGGGCAAGGGCCAGTCCATCTACACCTGCCGCCTCAAGCACTTGCTCACGAGCAACACCTTCGTGAAGAACTTCCGCGAGAACGACTCGTTCGACAAGCCGGATCTCGAAACGAAGCGCATGCACTTCTCCTACAAGGACGGCGAGAGCTACGTTTTCGTGGACGAGAACTTCGAGCAGGCCGAGGTCTCCGAGGCCGTGCTGGGCGAGCGCAAGTACTTCCTCGTGGACGACATCGAGTGCGAGATCCTCTACCTCGACGGCAAGCCCGTCGACATCGAACTGCCGAACTTCATCGAGCGCAAGGTCGTTTCGTCCGACCCCGCCGTCAAGGGCAACACCGCGGCCGGCAAGGTCATGAAGCCCGCGACGGTCGAGGGCGGCTACGTCGTCCAGGTCCCCATCTTCGTCGAAGAGGGAGAGTGGATCCGCATCGACACGCGCAACGGCGAATACGCCGATCGCATCATCGGGCGCAAGTAGGCCCATGCCCGGCATCGGCTCAACAACCGCGCTGCCGAGCCGGCTTGCCAAGGCGGCGTTTGCCGTCGCGATGGCGTTTTGCGCGGCAGTGGCGAGCGCGATCGGGCCCCACGAGCTCGTCCTCGTTGTCAACGACGCCTCCCTCGACTCCATCCTGCTCGGGCAAGTCTACCAGCGGCTTCGGAGCATCCCCGCGTCGAACGTCGTCCGCCTGTCGATCCCCACGAACGTCTACGACGGCGTTTCGACGGACATTTCCCCGGAGAACTTCTCCCGCTACGTCTGGGAGCCGATGAACGCCGCGATCGCCGAGGCGGGCATCGGACCGCAGGCGCTGGCTGTGGCCTACTCCTGCGGCTTCCCCACGCGGGTGACGACGAAGCCGGCGATGTCCATCACGGGGCTCACGTTCACGCGCAACCGCATCCCGAACGCCGACGCGATCGGGTCGGGGCGCCACGTTTCCGAACTGTTCGCCGGCCCGTCCTCCGCAGGCGCCCCGGCGGAACCTTCGGCGACCTTCGACCAGATGCGGAACCGGTTGCTCGAGGCGATGCCGCTGCCGGCGATGATGCTTGCCTTCACCGGGCAGCGTGGAATCTCGGTCCGGGAGGCGATCGCCGCGCTCGAGCGCGCCGCCGCCGCCGATTATGCGAGCCCGAGCGGCACTGTGTTCTTCGCGGTCAACGACGACGTGCGCTCCACCTGCCGCCACTGGCAGTACGAGGGCGCCGCCGCGGCGTTGCGCGAGCTGGGCGGCCTCGCCGTTGTCTCGACGAACCCGGCGGCGGCGGCGGACTTTCCGCTGGTCGGTTTCATGACGGGCGCCCGCGCGGTCGCGACGGCCGCGCTTCGTCTTGCCCCCGGCGCGTTCGCGGACAATCTGACGAGCTTCGGCGCGGCGTTCGACCAGGCTGCGCACACGAAGGCCACGACCTGGCTGAAGGACGGTGCGGCGTTTTCCGCCGGCACGGTGGAGGAGCCGTACGCGATCTGGGCCAAGTTTCCGAGCGCCTGGGTCTTCGTGCATGCGCGCGCCGGGTGCGCTGCGATCGAGAGTTTCTATCAGTCCGTGCTGTCCCCGCTGCAGATCCTGCCGGTGGGCGATCCGCTTTCAAAACCCTGGGCGCCCCGGATCGATCCGGTCATCGCGTCAGTCGAGGGCGACCTCTCGGGTACCGTCGAGCTTCGGGCCGAGGTGCGCGACGAGGATCCCGCCGTTTTCTTCCGCTTCACCTGGCTCGTCGACGGCCGGCAGGCCGCGACCGGACGCACGTTCGTCTGGAACACCCGCGGCGCGGCGGACGGCGAGCACGTCGTGCGCGTGGTCGTCCGCCGCCAGCTCGAATCCGTCCGCCACCAGGGATTCGCCGAGCGGCGCGTCGTCGTCGCGAACGGAGGCGCGCGATGAGATCGGGTCGCGCATCGCGGCTTCTGCGGTTCGCGCAGGGGTGTTGCGTCGTCGTCGTCCTGGCGGTCGCCGCCGGGTGCTCCCGGCGTGCTCCTCTGGTGGCGATCGAGCGCGCCGAAGGCGCGGACGCGGCGATGCAGGAAGCGATGGCGGCCCAATCCTCCGGGGCCTTCGACCAAGCTTGCACCTTGTTCAAGGCGATCACCATCGCGCAGCCGACGAATGCGTTGGCGCATCTTCATCTGGGCATCGTCCTGCACGACAGCCTGAAAGATCCTTGCTCGGCGCTTGCGCACTATCAGACTTACTTGTTCCTGCGCCCTGACGCCGAGAAGCGCGACATGGTCGAGGAGCGCATCCGCCAGGCCAAGCTCCAGATCGGTCTCGAGTACCAGGGCGGCGTGGCGACTGTCAACATCGCGGACGAGCGCAAGGCCTGGGAGGAGCAGACGGCGCGGTTGAAGGACGAGCTGGCCGCCGCCCGCCAGGCCGGTGAATCGTGCCGGCAGGATCTCGAGGCCCTTCGCGCCGAAAAGGCGAAGCTCGTGCGCGAGCTGGACCGCCTCAACAAGCAGGTGGACACGATGCTCAACAGCACCCGGGTCTCCCAGCCCACGCCCAAGGATCTGGCGAAGCTCGATTTGGAGTCCGATCCCAGCGGACAGCCCACGGGCCCCGCGGGTTTCGCGGACCGCACCGTGAAGCGCACCTACTCTGTGCGCCGCGGCGACACGCTTTGGTCGATCGCCCAGCGCTTCTACGGCGACGCCTCCCGCAACAAGGACATCCGCGACGCCAACCGCAAGACCCTCGGCGGAAACGACGAGCTGACCGAGGGCATGCTGCTCGTGATTCCCTACTGACATCGCCTGCGTTCCGTGCTAAAATACCTGCGTCTCTTCGAGCGGTGCGCCGAACGCGCCGCGGCAGGGAGGTGGCATGATCGCAAGGGCGGCAGCGGAAACCGGGGCGATGGGCGCGGCCCGGCAGGCGATGATCGAGCGGATTCGCGCCTACGGGCTCCTCGACCCCTTCGTGCTCGGAGCGATGGGACGGGTGCGCCGCGAGGCGTTCTTTCCCGGCGGTGCGCCGGAGCCCGAGATCGCCTACGGGGACTTTCCTTGCGCCATTGGCCATGGCGCGACGATCTCGCAGCCGTTCATCGTCGCCTACATGACTCATCGCCTCGACATCCGGGCGGGCGACCGCGCGCTCGAAATCGGAACCGGCTCGGGCTACCAGGCGGCTCTGCTCGCCGCGCTGGGGGCGTGCATGTGGACGCTGGAAATCGTGCCGCAGCTTGCGGAGCATGCGCGGAGCGCGCTGGCGCGCGAAGGGTTCGGCGACGTCCAGGTGCGCTGCGCCGGCGGTTGCGATGCCTGGCGCGACGCCGGGCCGTTCAACGCGATCATGGCGACCTGCGCGCCGAAAGCCGTGCCGGCGGCGCTGCTCGACCAGCTCGCCGAAGGCGGACGCATGATCCTGCCCTGCGGCCCCGATGCCGATTCGCAGCGCCTCGTTTTCATCCGTCGCCTCGACGGCGAGATCGTCGTGGAGGACGACATGCCGGTGCGCTTCGTTCCTATGATTGAATCAATCGGTTGACATAAATCTGCGGCTTTGGTATATCTCACGGCGTCGCTGCATCTCCGATCGGGGAGGCGCGGCGGTGTTCCAACTTGAACGTTAACCCAAACACCTCCTGCAACTATGAAGCGTTTGTCTCTGCTCGCTCCGTTTTTCGCGCTGGCGCTCACGGCGTCCGGCAAGGTGACCGAAACCGACTGGGCGACGATCGAAGCGCCCGACACCTGGGCCGCCGGGCGCGAGCTGCGCGTCAAGGTCACGCCCAAGGCGGGCATTCCCGAGGGCATGATGGTGGGCTCCCACCTCCACTGGATGAAGACGGGCCGGACCTGGGGCGGCTTCCTCTCGTTCCAGAACTCCAAGGCCGCCGTGCCCGGCACGTCGATCGAGTTTCGCCACACTCCGGCCATGAAGGACGCGATGGGCACGATTGACGCGCTCGCCTTCCTCGCGCCGGACGGCGACTTCGCCAAGAAAGTCAAGGAGGGTCACTGCGAGGTGGTGGTGGAATCCGCCGAAGCCGCGCCTGCGTCTACGCCGGCATCTGCCTCCAGTCTGAAGCAGCGCGACCTCGACTGGGCCGTCATCGAGACTTCGGCGACCTGGTCGGAGGGACAGCCCTTCGTCGTCAAGGTCACGCCGAAGGCGGGCATCCCTGCGGGCATGCAGGTCGCCTGCGACCTGCACTGGATGAAGAAGGACGGCTGGGGTGGTGTGATGGGGTGCTGGACGCCTCCGCAGGACGCCGTGCCGGCCAAGACCGTCGCCTTCACCCTGAATCCAAAAGTTCCGGTCGGTCTCGACCGCATCGACGCGCTCGTGTTCCTCGCCCCCAATGCCGATTTCAACAAGCGCGTCAAGGACTCCCACGGCGACGTGAAGTACGTGGCGGCTGCGGCCGGGGCGGACGCCTCGTCCAAGACCACGGCGGCCGGGACGATCGTCAACGAGCAGGACTGGGCGACGATCGAAGTGCCGACCAAGTGGGCGCCCGGTTCGCCCCTTGTGGTGAAGGTGACGCCCAAGGCTAACGTGCCTGCGGGCATGCAGGTCGCCTGCGACCTGCACTGGATGAAGAAGGACGGTTGGGGCGGCGTGATGGGGTGCTGGACGCCTGCTCAGGACGCGGTCGCCGGCAAATCGCTCGTGTTTACCAAGAAGCCCAACCAGCCCGAAGGCCTTGACCACATCGACGCGCTCGTGTTCCTCGCGCCGAATGGCGATTTCAACAAGAAGGTGAAGGACGCGCACACCACCGTCGCGCTGGACCGCGAGGCCGTCCCTGCCGAGCCGCCGTATGCGCCGATGCCCGCCGGGATCACCTTCAAGAAGAGCGCGCTCTGGATCGACCGGACCTCGACGCAGGAGACGGGTCCCGCGCGGAAAGGCGACAAGGTCACGGCCACGGTGAAGTATCGTCTCGATCCCTCGGAGACTTGGGGCGACAAGCCCACGCAGATTGAAATCGTCCCCCTCGGCCCGTGGATTGACAATCCCGACGGCCAGATCAACAAGGGCCGCCAGCACGTCTTCTACCACGGTCTCTGGAGCCTGAAGAAGGAGATCCAGCCGGGCGAAGGCGAAGCGACCTTCGAATGGACGATCGGCCAGACCAGCCGCTACAACGGCCACTTCTTCCTCGCGAAGTTCAAGCGCCCCGACGGCAAGGACTGGCCTTGGGACTCTCGTGGCGGCTCGCTTGCGATCGCCCGCGAGAACCAGGGGCTGATCCTCGAAGGCGCCTCGCAGGGCGGCATCTTCTTCGGCGACGCGACGCCCGCCGTCGACGTCGTCTGGAGCCCGAAGGCGGCTCCTGGCGCCAAGCAGGCCAAGATGACGGTGAAGAACGTCGCGGGCCAGGTCGTGCTTGAGCGCGAGGTCTCCGTCGATCCGGCGAAGAAGAACGAGCGAATCGAAATCCCCGGGATTCCCGAACGCGGGTGCTTCAGCGTGACCCTGGACGTCCCGGACGTGGGGAGCGACTACGCCTTCGTGGCCACGGCACCCGTGTTCACCCGGCGGGGCTCCGCCCCCACGCCGTTTGGTTGCACGGATGTGAATTCGCCCGAGTGTTCCGAACTCGCCGCCAAGCTCGGTTTCTCCTACGTCCGCCACTTCACGGGCTGGTCGGGCCTCGAGCCCCAGCGGGGCCGCTACCGCTTCGACGGCATCGGCCGGACGATCGACGCCAACGTCGCGGCCGGTCTGCGTCCGTGGATCAGCCTCCAGGGCGCCCCGTCCTGGGCGCTTCCCCAGGGAATGTTCGGCTTCGGCTTCGAACCCGCACCTGTGGACATGCAGGCCTGGGCGGGCGTCGTGACCGCGGTGAGCCGCCGTTTCAAAGGCAAGCTCTACGGCTGGGAATGGCTCAACGAGATCGTCCCGGGCGGAAAATGCGAGGATCCCGTCGCCACCTACCTTGAGATGTGCAGACAGGGCACCGCGGCTGCCAAGGCGGTCGATCCGAATCTGGAGATTCAACTCGCGGGTGGTCTCTGGCCCCACAACTTCCGCATCGACCTGCTCAACGCCGGCGTGGGCCGCCTCATCGACGTCCTGCCCGTCCATTACGCCAACTACTCGTCCGTGGACGAGGCGTGGCGCGATCTCCGTGCGCGCGGTCTGGACAAGGTCGGGGTCATTGACAACGAGAGCGCCTCCGGTATGAGCGTCTGGAACATGAACGCCGAGCAGACCCTCGCCATGAGCGTGAACCAATGCCTGCACGTGATGACGCGCTGGCCGGACGTCCTTTGCGCCGGCGCCACGCGCGTCGTCTACTTCGGTGGCCAGCCCAACGCGGCCGGCAACTGGTCCTATCTCCTCGACGCCCGCACGCCGCGCCCCGTCGCGGTGACGCTCGCCGTCGTGCAGGGCAAGCTCGCCTACGCCAAGCCCGTGGGCAAGTTCTTCCTGGGCGAGGCGGAGGTCTGGCTCTTTGAAAACACGGGCGGCTCGTCCGTTGTCTTCCTCCGCGTTGCCGGCAAGGAGGGCGTCGCCATCGACCTTCCTGCGCGGGGCGCGCTCAAGACGACGGACTATCAGGGCAACGAGAAGACCGTGCGCGGCGCGGTCGTGGCGGGGGACATGCCCGTCATCGTGGAAGGCGCGGACCTCGATGCGCTCAAGATGTGCGTTGTCGCTTCCGCGGGCCGCTCCAGCGTGCCCGCACCCGTGCCGCAGCACGTCGTCGATCTCGGCGACGCGATGAAGGTGCCCGTGCGCGTCCGCAATCCGTACGCCGCTGCGAAGACCTTTGCGCTCGCGTCCTCCGCGTTCGGCTGGGGCTCGGCCCAGTCCGTCAAGGTCGCCTTGGAGCCCGGCGAAGAGAAATTCGTCGAGATGACGTTCGTTTGCAACGCCGGAGCGAAGGTCCCGCCCACGACCGACCTGAAGCTCGTCGTCGCGGCCGACGGGCTCCCGACGGTCGAGAAGCCCTTCGTCCTCTACGCGACCGACGGCGCCTCGATGGGGAACCTCCTCCAGAACGGCGACTTCGAGAACGGCAAGTCTGGCTGGAACGGTCTGGGCTCGGTCGAGTCCGATTCCGACGATGCCGCCAACCACGTCTTCAAACTCGCTGGCACCGGAAACTGGGTGCAGGCAGGACAGACGCTCCAGGTCCCCGTCCCCGGCCAGACCTACCTCTACACCGCCTGGGCGTGGAGCAAGAACATGGACGCCGGCTCCAATCTGATCATCGAGGATCAGAAGGGCGCCAAGCAGAACCTCTACATGCCGAACGTCTTCAACACCGGCGCTCAGGGCACCCGGTACTGGCGCTACTTCGCCAAGCAGGTCGCCACGAAGGCCGACGTCCGGAGCATCTTCTTCCAGCCCGTCGGCCGCGGTGCCAGTGGCGCGTGGACGCTCTACGACAACATCCAGGTCACGCTCTACCGCGGCACCGACTACGTGGGCTTCGCCGGCAAAGGCGACGCTGCGAAGGGCTCGCCCATTCCCTTGCTCTGCGACAACCAGATCAAGGCGGACGCTGGCTACACCTGGGCGCCGAAGAACCTCGCCGGCAAGGCGTCGTTCGGCTGGGACGAACAGGATCTCGCATTCGACCTCGTGGTCGAGGACGACGCGGCGGTCTGGACGCCCGCGACCTCCGAGTCCGGCCTGGAGACGCTCCGAGGCGATGCCATCGCGCTCACCATCTTCCCGAGCATGGGCGTCGACGGTCCCGAGAACGACCAGATCCGCTGGTACATCAGCAAGGCCAGCCCCGGCGGCGGTTCTGGCGCCGTCACGGTCTTCCGCCCCGCCAAGTACAGTTGCGGCGCGAAGAGCGGCCAGCTCGTCAAGGACTCCTCCGTCTATGACGTCGCGATCAGCCGCGAGGGCTCCCGGACGTACTACCGCGTGAAGATCCCCTGGGCGGAGATTCCCGGGTTCACGCCGGCCAAGGGCGCCACGTTCGGCTGCACCCTCGAGCTCTTCGACGCGGACACCCAGGGCGGCCCCCAGGGGCGCATGAGCTGGGGCGGCGGACTTCGCGAGGCGCCGGGCGATTGCGGTCTTGTCACGCTGCTGCCGTAATGACGCCCGGTCCGCGGCGGAAGCCGGAATTCCCTAGTGGAAGTGTTCGGCGAGGAGGGCTTCGGCCGCGTCCGTCCAGCCGGCGCTCCAATGCGCGCCGCGCGGCGTTTTGACGAACAGTCGCCGCGCGGCGAGGCGACGGCCTCCGGGCGGCGAGACGAGTCGGTCGAGCCAGTGGTCGGGCAGGCGACGCAGTTCTGCGACGAGGACGTCGAGCAGGTCGAGCGGTTCTTCCGCCTCTGGGGCGAGTACGAACTGCCACAGAATGTGAGGCTCGTCGCGCACACAGCGGCGGATGATCCTCGCCAACGTCTCGCGCTGGCCGAAGAGATCGGGGCCAGCGAGGATCACCGCTTGGCGGTTTGACGAGGCCGACACGGGGGGCGTCACGGCGCCAGCCTCGATGCGGAGGGTCGCCCGGCTTGGAAAGAGGTCGGGCAGCCGCGCTCCGACGAAGCGGCGCGTGGGCGAATCGAAGCCTCCGAGCGTTTCCGCGGCCCACGCCTCGATCTGGGCGAGATGGCGTGGACGAAGGCGGTCGGTGGCGGTGACGCGATAGGGTGGCAGGCGTTGCGCCGTGAGGCCCAGTTCGGTCGCGCGGTCGCGCAGCTCCGTGCCAGGGAGCAGGAGCGTGGGCAGAAACTGCGGGTGGATGCAATCGCCGAACCGGGCGAGCCAGCCCAGCGAGCGACGCGCGTCGTCGGCATCCTGCCCGGGGAGCCCGTACATGAAGTCGAGCGTCGGGCGAATGCCGTGGCGGAGCAGGGCGTCGATGCCGCGTAGCACGCGGTCTTCGCGGAGCGGGCGGTGGACGAGGGCCAGCACGCGCGGGTCGGTGCTCTGGATGCCGACCTCTGCCTCGGCCACGCCGGCCTCCGCGAGGCGCGCCGCTTGCTCGTCGGTCAGCGTGTCGGCGCGTATTTCGACGAAAAACGCGATCGCACGATCCCGGTTTTCCCGGGCGATGGCGTCGATGACATCGTCGAAGTGCGGATGCGCGTTGAACGTGGGGTCGACAAGGCGGATTTCGCGTGCGCCGCGTTCGCGGAGGATGCGGACGCGGCGACGGACTTCGTCCGGAGGCAGGCAGGAGAGCGTCGTGCGCCGCAAGTTGTAGCAGCAGAATGCGCAGTGCAGCGGGCAGCCGCGGCTGGTCTCCAAGTACGCCATGCCGGCCGCGTCCGGCCGGTTTGCCGGATCGTCCGCGCTTGGCAGCAGCTCGACGAGGGGGCGCAGGCGGCGCGGTTGCGCGCCGTCGCGTCTTCTGCCTTCAGCCGTTCGCCACGCCACGCCGCGGTAGTCTGGCGCGGCGCCCGTGCGGAAATGGCGGAGGATATCGGGAAAGACGGGTTCGCCTTCGCCGACGACGAGGGCGTCCCAGACGGCCCGCCGATTGGCCGCATCGGCGAGAAGCGGGTGGCCGAGCGCGATGTCGGGACCGCCGAGAACGGCGCGGAGCCCGGGCAGTCTGCGCTTGAGCTGGCGCAGCAGCCCCAGGGTGCGTTCGATGTTCCAGAGGTAGCATGTCGCGGCGACGACGTCAGGGGCCGCTTCGGCGACGCTGTCGAGGAGCGCGGCGTCCGAGGCGTCGTTCTGGTTGTCGGGCGTGGGGGAGACCGTCCAGTGCGGCGCTTCGTCGGAGGCGGCCAGCGCGGTGCCCAGGCAGGCTGCGGCGGACATCGTGTTCTCGCCGGGCGAAGCGACATCGGGGTCGAGGCGGGGGAGCTGGAGAAAGAGGAGTTTCACGCGGCCATTGTAGCCTTTTTTTCCGCAACGATGCAATCGCGCCGGAGACTGGCGCCGAATCTCTGTCGCGGCGGCGTAAACGCTGGACTCCGATCCGCTTCGCATGGTATTGTGCTGTTGAACCGCAGGGCACTATCGATGGCATCGTCGAGCAACCGCCGGAAATCGAATCCCGATGTCGAACTGGGGCGCTGCTCCATGGGCGCCGGCGACTGCCATATCAACAACACGAGGACAAGATGATTACAAAGGTTCGCTGGGGCATCTTGGGCGCGGGCGCGATCGCTCACGCATTCGCCGACGGAGTCGTTCGTTCTCAGACGGGGCGTCTCGTTGCCGTGGGGTCGCGAACGCAGGAGAAGGCGGACGCCTTCGCGGCCAAGTGGGGCGGGCTGCGTGCCCATGGCAGCTACGAGACGTTGCTGGCTGATCCCGAGGTGGACGCCGTCTACGTCGCCACGCCGCATCCCGCGCACCCCGAATGGGCGATCAAAGCCGCCGAGGCGGGCAAGCACCTGCTCGTCGAGAAGCCGCTCGCGATCAACTCGTACTTGGCGCAGACGATGATCGAGGCGGCCGTTGCGAACGACGTCTTCCTGATGGAAGCCTACATGTACCGCTGCCATCCGCAGACGGCGAAGCTCGTCGAGCTGATCCGAAGCGGCGCGATCGGCGAGGTGTCGGTGATCCAGGCGGCCTTCGCCTTCCACGCCGGCTTCTCGGCCGAGTCTCGAATCTGGAACAACGCCCTTGGTGGCGGAGGCATCCTCGACGTCGGCGGCTACACGATGTCGATCGTCCGCCTCGTCGCGGGCGCGGCGATCGGCGCGCCCTTTGCCGATCCGGTTTCCGTCACGGGCTCGGGCAAGCTGCACCCCGAGACGGGGATCGACTGCTGGGCCGTCGGCACGATGAAGTTCGCCAGCGGGATCGTCGCGACGGTCACGACGGGCGTCGGCGTGTCGGTGGAGAACGTCGTGCGCATCTTCGGCAGCAAGGGGAGCATCCTCGTTCCCGATCCCTACGTCTGCCATCGCTCCGGGGAGATGCCCGGGCGGATCGTCGTCAACGTTCGCGGCCAGCCTGAACAGATCATTGACATCCCCTCGGCGGTCACGAGCTACGCCTACGAGGCGGACGTCTGCGGCCGGGCGATTCTCGCCGGTCGCCGTCAGGCGGAGGCCCCCGCGATGAGTTGGGACGACACGCTGGGCAATCTGCGCGCACAGGACGTCTGGCGCGCGGCGATCGGCCTCGTCTACGGGAGCGAGAAACCAGAGGCTCTGGGCGCGCTGACCCCTGCGAACCGTCCGCTTGCGCGGAACCCCTCCGCGCCGGCTCCGGAAGCGATGCTGCCCGGCCTCGACAAGCCGATGTCCCGCCTCGTGATGGGCGTGGACAACCAGAACGCGATGCCCCATGCGGAGGCGGTGTTCGACGACTACTTCATGCGGGGCGGCAACGTCTTCGACACGGCGTATATCTACGGGCGCGACCGCTCCGCGCTACTCGGACGTTGGATTTGCGCCCGCGGCGTCCGCGACCAGGTCGTCGTCATCGCGAAGGGCGCTCACACGCCGAACTGCGATCCCGTTTCGCTCACGAAGCAGCTCGACGAGCAGCTTGGGTGGTTTGGATTCGATTCGGTCGACATCTACCTGATGCACCGCGACAACCCCGACATCCCCGTCGGCCGTTTCGTCGAGGCGCTCAACGAACTCGTGCGCGCCGGCAAGATCAAGATCTTCGGCGGCAGCAACTGGACGATCGACCGCGTGCGCAAGGCGAACGCCTACGCGAAGCGCAAAGGGCTGCAGGGCTTCTCGGCGCTCTCGAACAACCTCTCGCTCGCCGAGATGGTCAATCCCGTCT
>CAYVJM010000032.1:0-14668 GCA_964451695.1 uncultured Lentisphaerales bacterium
TCAGCTCCTGGACCTCCGGCACGTCGCTCTGGCGGAAGAAGACGGTGTGGGCGGGATCGAGGCCGCACGCGAGGAAGTCGAGGGCGACGTCCATCGTGTCCTGTCGCAGCCGGGCGGCGTCGGAGACGGTCGTGAGGGCGTGGTAGTTGGCGATGAAGACGTAGACCTCTCCCTGCTTCTGGAGGTCGACGCACTGCTTCATCATTCCGAAATAGTTGCCGAGGTGGAGCTTGCCTGATGGTTGGATGCCTGAAAGTACGCGCATGAATCGCCTTCCGGCCGCAGGGGCCGCTGATGAAAAAACGCGTCAATTATACCGGAAAGCGGCGGGGAAGGGAAGCGCGGGGTGCGGCCGATTTTCGGCGCCCGACGATTTCTTGACGCCAGACGTTGGAATGTGGCATAGTCCCGATCGGCAGGGCGCGTGTGTGTTCAGGCGCCCCGGTTTTGCTCAATCTGCACGTATGAACCATCCTTCCGGCCACCTTCTCGACATCATGTCGCGCCACGACTACCCCGAGGCGGCGCGTGGCGCGATCCTGGACGTCGAGCGGCGCCTCGCCGCCGACCCCGGCTTCGCCCAGCGCTTCGACCGCGCCGTCTGCCTGGCCATGGGCGTCGATCCCGATTGCCTCTCCGCCGCCCCGTCGGCGTCCTGGGCGCAGACGCGCGAACCCGTCGGTCTGGGCTTTGCGCTCGGCCGCGTGGTCGACCTCGCGAAGGCGCAGGGCGTGGACGGCGAACTGCTTCAGTTGGTCTTCCTCCTTCACGCCTCGGAGATTCTGAAGGGCCGTTACGCCGAGCGGGGCGTTCCTGAGGCGCGC
The DNA here is from genome assembly GCA_964451695.1 of uncultured Lentisphaerales bacterium. GTDB lineage: Bacteria > Verrucomicrobiota > Kiritimatiellia > RFP12 > UBA3636 > JAAZAI01. The sequence continues at coordinate 825 of CAYVJM010000032.1, forward strand.
TTCTGGAATTCGGTGGAGGACTTCAAGTTCAAGCTTCTCGAATGCATGGAATGCCGCGGCAAGCCCGGCACCTTCGTGGCGGGGTGGAACGACGGGCTCCTGCGCATGCAGCGCTTCACCTACGGCCGCTTCCAGTACGAGACTGCGCCGTTTCCCGGCGAGGATTTCACGACCGCGTGCGGCCGCGTCGTCCGCTGGGCCGAGACCGTCATCAATTTCCACATTCCCTCGTCCAAGGTCCCGCTCTCGGACGACATCCGCCTCGCTTCCTACCGGGAGGCCTGGCAGGCCTATCGGGATCGGTTCGCGGACGGCCGGGTCGTGTTCCTGTGCACGTCGTGGCTCCTCTATCCCGCCCATCGGGAATTCCTCCCGGCGAGTTCGAACATCCTCAAGTTCCTCGGCGACTTCGAGATCGTCCGCTCTGGCGAACTCGACAAGTTCGACAACGCCTGGCGCGTCTTCGGCGCGGCGGGCGATCGCCCGCCGGAGCAGTGGCCTCGGGACACTTCCCTGCGCCGCGCCTACGCCGACTGGATTCTCTCCGGGCGCAAGGCGGGCTGGGGCTTGGGCCTGATCGTCTTCGACGGAGAGAAGATCGTCCGCTAGCGCCGCCAATCCGGGCTTGTCCGCAGAGGCGCGTTTTTGGTACCATGGCGCCATTGAAGGCAGTTGCCGCGTGCAAGGCGCGGAAGGCAAGGAGGCATCGCATGGACAAGTCGGACAAATCGGCAAGGCACATCCGTCAGGGCGGTTTCACCCTGGTCGAGTTGCTGCTCGTCGTGGCCATTCTCGGCATTCTCGCCACCGTGGCCATCATGAACGTCGGCGGTATGAGCGACGAGGCGCGCGAGAAGGCCACGCGGACGTCCATCGCGACGATCGAACAGTCCGCCAGGATGTTCGAAATCCGCACGGGAAAATATCCGGATTCCATCGACCAGCTCATGCAGCCCATGGGCGATCGCCCCCCGTTGCTCGACAAGAAGTCGATGAACGACCAGTGGGGCAACCCGTTTGTGTTCAAGAAGACCGCCAACTTCATCGAGATTCGCAGCGCCGGCAAGGACGGCGCGATGAACACGCAAGACGACCTCGTGAACGTCGAGGAGTAGATGAGACCGACCGACCGTGCCGGAAGCGCCGGCGGCAGGTCGTCCGGAGCCTTCACCTTGGTGGAGCTGTTGCTCGTCGTCGTCATTCTCGGCGTCCTCGTGGCAATTGCCGCGCCGCGCGTCGTGCCGCTGATGGCCGGCGGCCAGCTCCGCATGGGCGCCCGCGAGCTGGCGTCTGCGGGGCGCTACGCGCGCACGATGGCCCTCCTCAACCAGACGCCGGTCGAAGTCACCGTCGATCCCGAATCCGGCGAGATCGTCATCAAAGCCCGCGAGGCGGTTTCCGCGGCCTCGCTGGGGATGAGCGACGTCGAGGCCCTGACGAACGACCTGGGCTACACCGAGGCCCTTGTCGAGACGAGCGCGCGCCGCCAGGCGTCTCTCGCCGGCGGCTTCGGTCTCGCCGTGTCGAAGGAGACGCGCGAAGAGGCGGCGTGGCGGGGTGACGACTCCGCCACGAACCTCTTCGCCCGCGAGGCTGCCGAAGCCGGTGTGGCAGGGGAGGGCGACGTCGCCGAATCGCCCGCCGTCGCCGCGACAGTGTCCTTCGCGGACACGATCGACTTGAAACGCAAGGTCGAGGGCGTGAAATTCCGCTTTCTGGGATTCAGCGACGTCGTGGAGTCCCCATCCGCCTATTCGACCCGCGTCCACGCGGACTCGGACGAGCCCGCCGCCGGCCCGGTCGTGATCCGCTATCGGGCCAACGGCACGGTTCGCCCGCACCGGTTCGCCGTGGTCTCCCGCGACGACGAGAGCGACCGCATGACGATCGTCGTCAATGGCGTCGGCACCGCGAAGATCATCGACGGGGAGGACGAGTAGATGAAGACCTCCCGGTCGGGCATGACGCTGGTGGAAGTCCTGCTGGCCACGGTCATCCTGGGCATCTGCGTCTTCGGGCTCATGCAGGGGATCTCCGCCTCGCTGGAGGTCTTCAATGCCTCGGCCTACATCCACCAGGCCGCGAACGTCCTCAACCGGGGCGATGCGGAACACCCGATGATCATCGAGTCCGATCCGCTCGTGGATCTCGTCGTCGACGCCGACGGCTCGCTGGTCGAGGGCTGGACATACGAGCGGACCGTTGACGAGGACGAAGACGAGGACGGCCTGTACGTCGTGCGCACGAAGGTCGTCAAGGGACAGGGCGGCCCCGGCATGGAGGAGGAGTACGTGCGCCTGATCCACTACGGGCAGGGGGCGCCGAAATGAGATCGTCCGGTATTTTCGGTGCGGACCGCGCTGGCGTCACGCTCATCGAGTTGCTCATGACCACGGCGATCATGGCTGTGGTCGCGACGCTCGTTGCGATGACGATGAACGTCGGCGTCGAGTCCTGGCGCACGGGCACGGCCATTGCGGACGAGTCCCACCATGCGGACGCCGTGATGGAGCAGGTCGTCATGGCGCTGCGTTCGGCGTACTACCCCGAAGCCAAGGGGCCGGACTACGACTTCGGTTTCCAGTTCGAGGACGATGGCGAGGCGCCGGAAGCCAAGGACGTGATCAGTTGGGTCAAGGTCGGGCAGTCGCTCATCGGCGAGGACGTGCCGTGGGCGGGCGCGGCGCACCGCGTGTCGCTCTACGTGCAGGACGACGACAGCGGCGATGGGCCTGGACTCTACGTCAAGGCGTGGCAGCTCGTCGGGCAGGCGGAGGATTTCGATCCCGCCGAGGACGTCGTGCCGCTGCTCATCTCCGACCAGGTCGTTTCGCTCGACTGCCGGATGAAGGATCCCGACAAGGCGGAGGTTGGTGGTGAGCCGTACGAGTGGATCGATGAATGGACGGCGAGCAACCGCATACCGACGCACGTGCTGGTCACGATCGCGTTGCGTCCTCAGAACGATCGCGAGGAGCCTTTGGCGTACACGCGCTGCGTGCAGATCCCGATGTCCGCGATGTCGTGGAATCCCATCCAGACTGGGGACTCCGGGAAATCGGATGACCGCGGAGGCGGCCGCGCCGGGTCCGGTGGAACCGGCGGCGCATCCGGCGGCGGGATCGGCAGACCGGGCGGCGGCGCATCCGGCGGCGGAATCGGCAGACCGGGCGGCGGCGTGAACATCGATCGTGGCGGCTCGCCGCGCACGCGTCGGGACGGCGGCGCGGGGCGCGGGTTCGACCGTGGTCGCGACCGGCGCGACGGCGGTTCTCGCCGGGATGGCGGCCAGGGCGGCGGCTCGGGCGGCGGCCGCGACCTGCAGATCCGCTCGATTGGAGGCGGGCGATGATGCGCGCACCCGAGATTCGGAAGTTCGCGGCGCGGAAGGCGGACGGCCGGGAAGGCTCGGCGCTGATCCTTGCGCTGCTCGTCGTCGTCGTGCTCTCCATGCTCGTGGGTTCGTTCGGCTTCGAGGCGCGCCTCGAGGCGAAGTACGCCAGCTACGCCCGCAATCGCGTCAAGGCTTCGCAGCTCGCCGAGTCCGGCATCGTGATCGCCGAGATGCTCATGGCCAGGCAGGCGGGCGGCGGCGGCGCCGGCCAGCCGGACGAGGAGGACCGCTGGTTCGACGCCTCCGAGCGCTTGCGCCTCGGGCAGTCGATCACGGGGCTCGTGGAACCGGTCGGGGAGGGGTACGTCATCCTCGACATCGTCCCCGAACCGGGGCGCCTCAACATCAACCTCCTGACGGAGACGGACTGGGAGACGCTTCTGGCCAACATCGGCCTGCCCGAGGAGTACTGGGAGGACATCATCGACCCCATCCTCGACTGGACGGACGAGGACGACGTTTCGAACCCCAAGGGCGCGGAAACCGAGGACTACTACAGCCTCCTCGAACCGCCGTACCAGGCGAAGAACGGCGCGTTCGACACGGTGCGCGAGCTGCTCCTCGTCAAGGGGTTCTCGGAGACGCTCCTCACGGGCGGCATTTTCGATCCCGCGACGCTGCTCGACGAGACGACTTCCTGGACCGGGACGAGCACGAGCCGCTTCGCCGAAACGAACGACATTGTCGTCGCCGGCATCGAGCCGATGCTCACGACGTATGGCGACGGCAAGATCAACATCCAGTCGGCGCCCTACGACGTGCTGCGCACGCTGCCGGACGTCGACGACATTCTGGCGCGCGCGATCATGGAGGAGCGCGAGGCGGTGGAGGACGACGAACCGAACCCCTTCGCCAGCGTCGACGACCTCTTCACGCGCATCGAGGGGTTGAACCCGGAGATCCGCGACCGCGTGACAGTCAATTCGCAATACTACCGGATCACGGCGACCGGCCGTGTAGGCAAGGTCGAACGGACGATCTGGTGCATCGCCTACCGCGATGGCAACGCCCTGCGCTATCTGCGCTGGTGCGAAGAACCCTAAAATCGCCGCTTGACCTCCGCGTTGGGAAAAGGGTAGAGTTGCGCCTTTCCGTGAAAGCGGAAATGCCCGGGGGAGCCGCGTGTGGCGGCTGAGAGGAAGCGCATGCTTCGACCCTTCGAACCTGTTTGGATCATCCCAACGTAGGAAGTGCAGATGACGGTCGTTAATCACGGTTTGATTTGGTTTGGCGCGGCGATTTCGATCGCCGAGATCTTGACGGGCGCGATGCTCGCGCCACTGGGTTTCGGGCGGGCGCTGGCGGCCATTGCGCTGGGGCACGCCGTCGGCGGCGTCTTCATGTACCTGGCCGGCATGATCGGCGCGCGTACCGGGCTCAGCGCGATGGAGACGGTGAAGGGCGCGTTCGGCACGCGCGGAGGGCTGCTCTTCGCGGCGCTCAATGTGACGCAGCTCGTGGGCTGGACCGCCGTGATGATCCACGCCGGCGCCGGCGCGGCCGTTTCGCTGCTGCCTGCGCCCTTCTGGATCTGGTGCGCGGCCATCGCCGCTCTCGTCGCGCTCTGGGTGGCGCTCGGCATCGGCGGGGCCTTTCGCCTGAACCTCGTGACGATGATCGCGCTCTTCGCGCTCTCGGCGCTCCTCAGCCGCGTCGTCTTCGCCGGAGGCGGGGTGGGGTCGCCGTCCACGGGCGCGATGACCTTTGGCGGTGCGGTCGAGCTATCCGCGGCGATGCCCTTGTCGTGGTTGCCGCTCATCGCCGACTACACCCGGCACGCCTCGCGGCGTCCGCGGGCGGTGACATTCGCCGGCGCGGCGGTCTACGGGCTGGCGAGCTGCTGGATGTATGTCATCGGCCTCGGGGCGGCTATCCTCACCGGCGAAAGCGATGTGGCCCGGATTCTCGCGGCGGCGGGTTTCGGCGGCGCCGCGCTGGCGATCGTGCTGGGCTCGACGGTCACGACGACGTTCCTCGACGTCCATTCGGCGGGCGTCGCCTCGGTCAGCATCGCGTCGCGTCTCGACGAGCGGAAGGTCGCGGGTCTCGTCTGCCTGGCGGGCGCGGTCTTGGCGGCCTTCACGCCGATCACGCGCTACGAGGCCTTTCTCTACTTCATCAGCTCGGTGTTCGCGCCCATGGCCGCCGTGCTGGTCGTGGACTACTACGGGTTCAGAAGCCCTGGCGCGGGGCGGCGCTTCAATTCCGCCAACCTCGGGGTCTGGACGGCGGGCTTCGTCCTCTACCGCGTCCTGCTGGCCTGCGGTGTCGAAACGGCGGTGGGGCTCACCGTGCCGGTCATGGCCGCCACCGGGGCGCTGGCCTGGGTGGCACAGCGGGCGCGCGTCGCGTTCGCCAGCTCAAAGCGGGATCGGGAATCGGGGTTCAGGGGCTGACGGAGTCGCCGATGTAGCGGCGCTGGACGCGGCTGCCGAAGGAGCAGATCACCTCGTAGGGGTGGGTGCCTTTGAGGGTGGCCCAGGCTTCGACGGACATGGCGCCGGGGGCTTCGCCGCCGACGCAGACGACCTCGTCGCCAGGCTGGGCGTCGTCGACTTGGTCGAGGGCGACGGTGGTGTAGTCCATGGAGATGCGGCCGACGACGGGGCAGGGGCGACCGCGGACGAGGAGGCTGCCGCGGTTGGAGAGCGCGAGGGGGAGGCCGTCTGCGTAGCCGGCGGCGACGGTGCCGATGCGCATATCGCGCGGGCAGGTGAACGTGCGGCCGTAGCCGATCGTGCTGCCGGCGGAGAGGGTGCGGACCTGGGCGAGGCGGGCGCGCATGGCGAGCACGGGGCGCAGGCGGAGGCGGCGGTTGCCGAGGGTGTCGAACGAGCCGTAGAGGTTGATGCCGGTGCGCACGTGCGTGAAGGGAGGGCGGCAGGCGGTTTCGTGGAAGTTGTTGATCGCGTCGCTGTTGGCGATGTGGAGCCAGGGAATGTCGATGCCCTGGGCGCGGAGGCGGGCGGCGAGGGCGAGGAACGCCTCGATCTGGCGCGGCGTCGCGGGATCCTGCTCGAGATAGGCGGTGGGGAAGTGGGAGTAGAGACCCTCGATCACGAGGTTGGGGAGCGCGGCGATGCGCGGGATGGCGTCCGCGGCGTCCTGGAGGCGGATGCCGACGCGGCCCATGCCGGTGTCGAGGGCGATGTGGCCACGGGCGACAAGACCGAGGCGTCCGGCCGCTTCGCTGATGACGCGCGCCTCGTCGAAGCCGGCGATCGGGACGCGGACGTCGGCGAGGAGGGCCGGTTCGAGTTCGCCAGGCAGGAGGGTTCCGAGAATGAGCACGGGCAGACCGAGATCCGCTGCGGCGAGGGCTTCGGCGAGTTCGGCGGTGGCGATGGCGGCGGCGCCGGCCTTGGCGAGGGCCTGGGCGATGGGGCGCATGCCGAGCCCGTAGGCGTCGGCCTTGAGCACGGCGATGGTCTGGAGAGGGGCGACCGATTCGGCGATTTTGCGGTAGTTTTCGGCGAGAATGCCCAGATCGATGTCGAGGACGACCCGGCTTGCGGCGTATTCCATGGCGATGTGTTCCTGTTTCCGCCGAGTATACGCCGCGCCCGCGCCGCAGTTCAAGTGAAATGCGCGGCGGGCGTCGCATCTGCGACTGAATCGTGTAATTTGGGCTTTCTGCATACAGGCGAATGCAGCCGGAGCGGGGAGGGTATCCGGCATGGGGAAGGGGGGGGATCGGAAAATCCAGAATCCAGACGCCGCAATCCAGAAGGTCGGAGGTCCGCAGTCAGAGGTCTTGAGGCGGTTGGCATGACTCCTGCTCAAGGCTCCCCGTGCCGGCTTCGGCGTTGGCCGCAGCGGCTGGAAACAACCCTAAATTTCGGAGTCAACATGGTTCGCTTCATATCGTCGGTGGCAGCAATCGTCGCAATTTCAGCGGGCTTCTCGTTTGCCCAGGGCCCGACATCCGCGGTGGACGCGGCGGTGTCGTCGACCAACGCTCTGAGCTCAGCCGAGGCGGGTCTGGCTGAGGCGGGGGCGCCGGCGGAGAAGACGGCGATGGACCAGTGGATCAACTGGTGCGTGCAGGGCGGGCGGACGATGATCTTCCTGGGCGCGCTTTCGATCCTCGGCCTCGGCTGCGCGCTGGAGCGCGTCTGCCACCTGCGGCTGAAGCGGATCGTCCCCGAGGGCTTCTCGGCGAAGATCGTGGCGCTCTGGCGGGACGACAAGATCGCCGAGGTGCGCGAGGAGTGCTCGAAGAGCGGCAGCATGCTGGCTCGCGTCGTCGAGACGATCCTCGAGCATGCCGGCAGCAGCGACTACCAGGAAGTCAAGATGTTCGCCGAGGACAAGGCGGGCCGCGAGCTGCGCCTGGAGAACCGCAAGGCGGCGATGCTCGCAACGGTGGCGACGCTTTCGCCGCTGCTGGGCCTCTTCGGCACGGTCGTCGGCCTGCTGGGCGCGTTCACGACGGTGGCGGCGGTCGGCGAGATGGGCGATCCGGCGATTCTGGCCGACGACATCAGCAAGGCGCTGATCACGACGGTGGCCGGGCTGGCGATTTCGATGCCGGCGCTCTTCGTCTACAATTTGATCAAGAACCGCCTCAACCTCTACGCCGTCATTCTCGAGGAGGAGGTCAGCGACCTCGTCCACAACCTCTTCATCAAGATTTCGCGCTAGCCCCGCGCGGCGCCACCTTTCAGGAGATCGACCGCCATGGCCGTCAAATTCGGAGAAGAGGAACCTGTTGAAATCCAGATGACCTCGCTCATCGACTGCGTATTCCTGCTGCTCATCTTCTTTCTGGTCTCGTCCCAGATGAAGAAGGTCGAGAAGGAGTTGCCGATCGAGCTGCCCCAGGCGAACGCGACACGCCAGGTCAAGGCTGTGCCGGACCTGACGACGGTCTCCGTCGACAAGCTCGGGGCCCTCTACGTGAACTCGCTGCCCGTCGGCGCCGAGGGGCTGCGCGCGAAGCTGCGCGAAGCCGCCCGCGAGCAGCCCGGTCTGCGGATCCGCATCAACGGCGACGTCTTCGCGCCGTTCCGCTCGATCGTGCAGGTGCTGGACGCCTGCCAGGGCGAGGGACTCACGGTGGTGGGCATCAACACCGCGGTCGACATCAAGAGCCAGAAGCAGTAGCGGGGACAGGCACCATGCCGATTCAAACCGGAACCGATGCCCATTTGTTCGCGGACGACGTCCGCAGGCGCGAACGTCGGCAGCGCTATTTCCTGCCCGTCTGGCAGATTCTCTCGTTCATCCTGCACGGGCTCGGGTTCGTCTTCCTGGTGCTCTTCACGCCGTTGCGCGAGATCGTCATTCCCGAGCGCAAGGAGGCCCAGGCGGATCCCAACCTGACCGCCGAGCAGTTCGAGGCGCTGGCGGAAGACGTCCAGACGATCCGCCTCAACGAGATCATGGAGCAGCTTGACGACCTGCAGATCGTGCTCCACAACATGGACATGATGAAGCAGGAGATGCTCGAGGACTACGACGCCTTCGCCGCCAGCGAGGAGAAGAACTCCCGCAAGCAGGTCAAGGAGTCCATCGACCAGGTCGTGGCCGAGCAGGAAAAGGCTCTCGCCGCCCAGCGCCAGGCGAGCGCCGCGATCGAGCCCGTCGCGAAGCTCCAGCCCGGCCAGATCGCCGACGCGAACGCCACCGCCCCGGTCGCCCGGGCTCTGGACGCCGCCAAACCCGTGTTTCCGGTCGTCGACGAGGCGCAGGCCAACGCCCAGCATCTCTTGGACCAGGCCGCGGTCAAGGCGGAGTTCGCCGGGATGGCCAAGACGTCGCAGGCGGCCTCCGCCGTCCGGGACGTCCAGCTCAAGGCGAACACGATGCAGCGGGAGTCCCAGACCCTGCTGCAGAACCAGGTCGGCGCGATCATCGACCATCCCAAGACGCTCGAGCGCATCGCCGCCATCGAGCAGAACATCCAGAAAATTTCCGAGAACCTCGCTGCGACCGTCAAGGCCGAGACCGAACAGCGCCAGAAGGCCGCGGCGTACGAGCGGGACATCCCGAAGGCCGAGAAGCAGCTCGCCGCCTTGGAGACATCCCTGGCGCAGCAGAAGTCCGGCGAGTCGGCCAAGGCGGAACAGGCCAAGCAGGTCGCCGAGGCCGCCGAGGCCGCGCGCCGCGATCTCGCCGAAGCGGAGAAGCGCAAGTCTTCGGCGGCCTCCGCCGAGCGGGAGACCGAGTCGGCGGCGGCTCGTGCTCGGCAGAAGGCCGATGCGATTCGCGATCGCGCCGCCAAGAGCGACAAGCCCGAGGTCAAGGCCGAGGTCGCCGAAGCGGCGAAGGCGGCCGGGGAGGCCGTCGCGAAGCGCGATCAGAAGGCCGCCGAGGCGAAGCAGGCCGGGAACGAGGTCGCGATGAAGGCCGATGCCTCGAGCAAGGCCGCGGACGCCGCCGCGAAGGCTGCGGACGCCGCCGCGAAGGCGAAGGAGGCGGCGAGGAGGGCCGAGAGCGAATTCAGGCAGGCGACGAGCGCCCTGGCGCAGCAGCGCCGCGATGCCAAGTCGAACGAAGAGGCGCTGGCGCGCAGCGAACGGCAGCGCGCGCGTCTCGAGGACGAGCTGAAGCTCCGCAAGGAGGATTTGAAGTCGGGCCGCCAGCGCAAGACCGACGTCGAGGCGATGGCCCGCAAGGCGCCCGTCGCGATTCCCGCCGCCCAGCGCGATGCGATCGCCGCGCAGGAGGCGCTTGTCGCGAGGGTCAAGGAGCTGGCGAAGATTGCGGAGAACGAGACGCCCGTCCTGAAGCCCCTGGCGCAGCCGGAGTTCAAGCCCGACCCCGCTTCGCAGCAGCGTCTCGCCGAACTCGACCTCGTCGAGGCCTATGGCGCGGCCAAGATGCTCGAGACGAAGATCACCGAGTCGTACCGGGACATCAAGGCCGCTGAATCCGCGATGCTCCGCAAGATGTCGTTCTCGGCCGCGGAGAATCTGACCGATGTCGCAAAGGTCGTCCGCGAGGACGTCGACGCCGAACTGCTTCGCGCCGACCCGCGGGATCGCGCCACGTTCGACCGCCAGAAGGCCGAGGCCACGAAGGCCATCCGCGAAGCCGACAACATGGTCGACCTGGCGAAGACGCTGATGGCCGAGGCGGTGGCGATCGCCGGACCCCCTGGCGGAGAGCGTGCCGACGGAGAGCCCATGCGCGAAGACCGGCTGCGCCGCATGTACGATCTCTCGGGCATGAGCGCCCAAATGACCGCCGCCGCCGCCGAAAGCGCCGTCGAAAAGGCCAAGGATCTCTCGAAGCTGATGGCGAGCGCCGGCACCGCCTCGCCCTCCTTGCCGAAGCCCGGTTCGGGTCCCGCAGGGCTTCCGCAACCTGGACCGACGATGAACGCCTCCTCCACGAAGTCGCCCTTGCCGGGTAGCGGACTGGGCGCGTTCAGCGCGCAGACGCCCGAACTCGTCCCGGGCAACATCATCCGCTTCGATGCGGTTCCTGATTCCGCCTCAGACGGCGTCCCCACCAAGTGGATGTACGTCAACTCGTGGTACGTCATCGGCCCGTTCCCGAACCCCGACCGCGTCAACATCCGCCGCCGCTTCCCCCCCGAGTCCGTCGTCGACCTCGATGCCACCTACGTCGGCAAGGACGGACGGGTCGTCAAATGGAAGTTCGAGCAGGCGCTGTCTTCGGTGGCGCGTCGGGATCATCGTGCCTACGTGATTCCCTCCACCGCCGAGCAGTACGGAATCTGGTATGCCTACGCCGAGGTTTGCGTCGACCGCGAATGCGATGTCTGGTTGGCGGTGGGCAGCGACGATCGCTCGGACCTGTGGATCAACGATCTACACGTCTGGGGGAGCGGCAACGACTTGAAGGTCTGGAACATCAACGAAGGCTTCCGCAAAGTCCACCTCAAGCGGGGCCGCAACCGCTTTCTCGCCCGCATCGAGAACGGGTGGTATGTGATGGGCTGGTCCGTCTGCATCTCCCTGACGGACGACGTGGCGCTCTAGGCGCGGGGCCTCAGGCCTTGAGGGCGGCGAGCGCGGCGGGGTAGTCGGGGTGCGAGGTGACCTCGGGCACGTACTCGACATAGCGCACGACATTCCCGGCGTCGAGCAGGAAGACGGCGCGGGCGAGAAGTCCGACGTTGGGCAGGTAGACGCCGTATTTGAAAGCGAAGTCGCGGTCCTTGTAGTCGCTGACCGTGACGAGCTTGTCCGCGCCAGCGGCGCCGCACCAGCGAGCCTGGGCGAATGGGAGATCCATGGAGACGACGATGACGGTCGTTCCGGGGACGCCTGCGGCCTCGGCGTTGAAGCGGCGTGCCTCGAGGTCGCAGACCGGGGTGTCGAGGGAGGGCACGGCGACGACGAGCTTGCGGCCGGCGACATCGCCGAGCCTGAACGGGGAGAGATCGTTCTTGACGGCGGTGAAGTCTGGCGCCTTCATGCCGGCGGCGAGATGCGCGCCCTGGAGTTCGACGGGTTTCCCTGCGAAGTTGACGTTCATGATCGGCTCCTGTTTTTTGTCGTGACGGGGTTGATTTCGGCTCCCAGTGTAGCCGAAAGGGGCGACGGAGGCAATGGGGGGAAAATTCGGGTGGCGCGGGGGAGGGGGGACGTGCTATACTCTCGCGAAAAACCAGCCCGGGCGGCGGGGTGTTTTCCTCTGGAGTGCTAGAACCGTGACTTCCAACGACGAATATGTGTTGCAGATCCTGCTGGAAAACCAGGTTGTTTCGAAGGCCGATGCCGACAAGGCGGCGCTGAAGGTCGCCGGTGAAGGCGCCTCCGTCGTGGACATCCTGGTGAATTCCGGTGTCGTGTCCGAGGAGCAGGTCCTGGGGACGCTGGCGCAGACGTTCGGGATGGAGTTCGTGGACATCTCGCAGGTCGAGCTTTCCGACGAGCTGCGCAACGTCCTTTCGGGAGACCTGGCGAAGAAGTTCAAGGTCGTGCCGCTCTACGTCGCCGGCAACACGCTGACGGTGGCGGTGGCCGACCCGATGAACTTCGAGACGCTCGACGGGTTGCGCTACGCGCTCGGGCGGGACGTGGACGGGGTGATCGCGCCGTTCAAGCAGATCGTGGCGGCGCTGGGCATGCTGTACCCCGAACAGGAGCTTTCGGACATGGATTCGCTCCTCGGCGAGATTTCGGCCGGGGATGCGAAGGGCGGCGGCGAGCAGGCGGACGTCGGTCTGGAGGAGCAGCTCGGGGCGGCGCAGGCGGGCGAGGCGGACGCGCCGATCGTGAAGCTCTGCGCGCAGATCATCATGAAGGCGTTCGTCTCCCGGGCCTCGGATATCCATCTGGAGCCGATGGAGCGGCATTTCCGCATCCGCTACCGCATCGATGGCGTGCTGCACGAGCAGGAGCCGCCTCCGCGCCGGCTGCAGGGCGCGATTCTCCAGCGCTTCAAGCTGATGGCCAACATGAAGCTCTCCGAGAAGCGCATCCCGCAGGACGGGCGCATCCAGGTCAAGGTCAAGAACCGCGAGCTCGATCTGCGCGTGTCGACCGTCCCGACCGGGCATGGCGAGAGCATCGTCATGCGTATCCTCGACAAGCAGAACCTCTCCCTGGGTCTGCCCGAGCTGGGGTTCATGACGGACGACCAGCAGTTCTTCGAGAATCTGATCACGCTGCCGGACGGGGTGATCCTGGTCACGGGGCCGACTGGGTCGGGCAAGACGACGACGCTCTACGCCTGCCTCGGGCAGATCAACAAGCCTGACCGCAAGATCATCACGGTCGAGGATCCGGTCGAGTACCAGATGAGCGGCATCAACCAGGTGCACGTCCACGCCGACATCGGCATGACCTTCGCCGCCGCGCTGCGCGCGATCCTGCGCCAGGCGCCGAACATCGTGATGATCGGCGAAATCCGCGACCTCGAGACGGCGTCGATCGCGACCGAGGCGGCCCTGACCGGCCATCTTGTGTTTTCGACGCTCCACACGAACGACGCGCCGGGCGCGATCACGCGCCTCCTCGACATCGGCGTCAAGCCCTTCCTCGTGGCCTCCGCGCTCCGGGCCGTCATGGCGCAGCGCCTCGTCCGCAACATCTGCAACGAGTGCCGCGAGTCGTACGATCCGACGCAGACCGAGCTGCGCAGCCTCGGGCTCAACCCCGCGGAGAGCGCGAACGTGCAGCTCTACCGCGGCCACGGCTGCCCGCGCTGCAACCAGAGCGGGTACAAGGGCCGCAAGGGCATCTTCGAGATCTTCCGGGTGGACGACGAGATCCAGCGGATGATCTTCGAGAACAACGGCGCGCGCGAACTGCGCATCCGGGCGCGAGAAATGGGTATGCGCACGTTGCGGGAGGACGGCGTCCGCAAGGTCCTCGCCGGCATCACGACCTTGGACGAGGTCCTCCGCGTGACGATGGGGGACGAGGACTAGCCATGGAAATCGAACAAGAATCCGCGCTGGAGATGGACCAGCTCCTGCAGATGGCCGTGGACTACGGCGCATCCGACCTGCACCTCGCCGTGGGCGCGC